>CAJPST010000052.1 GCA_905373425.1 uncultured Mesocricetibacter sp. | reverse complement strand
GTATTGCAATACATATATTTACCTGCTTATATATACATATATCTTATTATTTCAAAGGAAGAATATGAATAACCAAAACCCGATTGAAATTTACCAAGCGCAGGATGGCACGACACAAGTGGAAGTCAGATTTGAAAAGGATACGGTTTGGCTTTCTCAAGCGCAGATGGCAAATGTTTTCGATACTAGCTCAGATAATATTAGCCTACATTTAAGGAATATTTTTAATGAGTCTGAACTTGATGAAAATTTAACCTCCGAGGATTTCTCGGTAGTTCGCCAAGAAGGAAAAAGACAGGTTACTCGTAAAGTTAAACATTATAATTTGGATGCAATTATTTCTGTTGGCTACCGAGTGAAATCTAAATCGGCAACAAATTTTAGAATTTGGGCAACTGCTCGTTTAAAAGAGTACCTTACTCAAGGCTATGCGATTAACCAACAGCGTTTAAACCAAAATGCACATGAACTGGAACAAGCGCTTGCACTTATTCAAAAAACGGCAAATTCCTCAGCATTAACACTAGAAAGCGGTCGTGGATTAGTGGATATTGTCAGCCGTTATACGCATACGTTTTTATGGCTACAACAATATGATGAAGGTTTACTTGCCGAACCGCAAACCCAGCAAGGCGGAATGTTGCCCACGTATTCCGAAGCCTGTTCTGCACTGGCCGAGTTAAAAGCACAGCTTATGGCAAAAGGCGAAGCAAGTGATCTGTTTGGACGTGAACGAGATGATGGCTTATCTGCTATTTTAGGCAATTTAGATCAAAGTGTGTTTGGTGAGCCTGCCTATCCAAGCATTGAAGCAAAAGCCGCACATTTACTTTATTTCGTCGTCAAAAACCATCCTTTTTCAGACGGTAATAAACGTAGTGGGGCGTTTTTGTTTGTGGATTTCTTACATCGAAATGGGCGTTTGTTTGATCATAATGGACACCCCATTATCAATGATACCGGGCTTGCTGCACTCACGTTATTAGTTGCCGAATCTGATCCGAAACAAAAAGAAACTCTCATTAGGCTTATTATGCATATGCTTAAGCAAGGGGAATAACAACAAATAGCGACCAAAGTCGCTATTTATTTAAAAAGTGCGGTCGTTTTTCTATGTGTTTTTCACGTTCTCCAATAACTCTGCCACTACCTTCGGCACTCCCTCTCCTGCCTTTTCTTTTACTGCAATCACTTGCTTGCGTACAAAGCCTGTATTTGGATTCGGATCGATTAAGTAAATCGGCGTATTGCGTGGAGCTTCATTGACCAAGCCATTCGCCGGATACACTTGCAAAGAGGTGCCAATCACTAATACCACATCCGCTTGTTCAACAATCTCAATGGCTCGTTCTAACATGGGCACCATTTCGCCAAAAAAGACAATATACGGGCGCATTGGATGTCCGTTTGGATCCTTGTCTTCTAATTTTTGATCACCCAAACAATCCACAACATAACTTTCATCAAAACTGCTACGCGCTTTGTTTAATTCGCCGTGCAAGTGTAAAACATTGGTACTGCCGGCTCGCTCATGTAAATCGTCCACGTTCTGCGTAATGATGCGGACATCATAGTTTTTTTCTAATTCAACCAATGCAAGGTGGGCTGCATTGGGTTTAGCTGCGGCAGCATTCTTGCGGCGTTGATTATAGAAATCGAGCACTTTCGCACGGTTCTTTTGTAAGGCTTCCGGTGTACAAACTTCTTCTACTTTATGCCCTGCCCACAAACCGTCTTCCGCTCTGAAGGTAGGAATACCACTTTCGGCACTAATTCCGGCTCCGGTTAATACAACGCAAATTGGTTTATTTTTCGCAGTCATGTTTTTCTCTCCTCTCATTTTTGAAATCTTATCAATCCGTCTATCTTTCGCTATCATGCCCCAAAATATTTCCGCTTGATCAGGTGATTGATAAGGATTCATCTTAATGTCCCCTCTATTGATGGCTTCATCATAAAACATAAAGCGACAATGTGTGTCGTTAGGAAATGTCCTCTAGATATACACGATCAATTTCTTGATAATTTTCGCCAAAATGCGCAATCCACCAATTCAACATTTCACTCTCAATCACCGTGGCGGAAATTTCATATTCACTGCCACAATCTTTCACCGTTTGATCAACCGATAACGGCGTTTCTGTCAAAAAGCCCCCAATCACTTTATCTACTCTGAACGTTAAGCGAATTTTTCTGCCATAACTAAAACCGAATTTTTGGCTTTCAACATAAGCTTTCAAATTAAAATCTGGGCGATCAAATTGCATGGTACTCACAGTAACCTCAAGCAAACGATGCAAAGCAAGATGTAAAATATCACCATGTTCATATTGCGCGACTAAATAACTACTCGGGCCTTGTTGCACCAAAGCAAGTGGCTTAACTTGTGCTTTGTGCTCTTTGCCCTGAATACTTCGGTAATGCACCTGTAAAAATCGATTTTGATAAAGCGCGGTGCTAATTTGAGCAAAAATTTCGGGCTCAATTTTAGCCGGCAATAACGGTTGGCTGGTTGGCGCAATAGCCACTTTGTTCAACCATTCGGAACCGGATTTTTTATTGGAATCATAGACTAAGTTATATTCCGCCTGCTTAAAAAAAGACTCCATAGAGTGCATAATATTGGCAGGTAAAATGCCTTTCAAATGTTGTTTCGCCAACATCAGCACTAAGGATTGTTGCTCATTTAAAATGGGCAAATCCAACCCTTTGGCGTTTTCTTTCCAACGATAACTATAAGGCTTATTTAGGGTATTGCATTCAATATCAAACTGTTCTGACAGGCTTTTTAACTGGCGTTGAATGCTACGGATATCACGACAAAAACCAATGTTCTCTAACTTCTGTTGGATTTCATGGCTGCTGATGTAACTGCGTTTTGGAATTAACCGTAAAATTTCTAATTGTAAATATAAGGAATTGGATTCTTTTGCCATATTATTTCTCAGGTTTGTTATTTATGTTATGACGTACTCAATCGCCAACTTGCTTAATTTGTTGAAAACACACTTTCCTTAAGTCTTCCTCTGTGTGTAATACTACTACAAAACCAACATCGTTTTCTTACGCATTGTTTTTCCGTATCGTGCTAAAAATTAACCAAATAACTGACCGCACTTTTTAGCGAACAGGTTTCCATTTCTTCACCATTCCAAGATAGAAAACGCGCATCCTCCAATGCTTCTCCCGCTGCAAATGCAGCCAAATAAAAGGGTAATTCAGCACTAAATAGCAGCCGTCCACGAGGACAATGTGCCGAATGCAACAAATCAAGCTGCGGAGAATGGCTAACCTCGCTTAACTTGGCAATCCCCACACCTTGCGACTTTAATAAGGCTTCACGCACACACCAGCAGCGGTAAAAGGCAGCTGTTTGATCTTGTTGGGAGGCAAACCAATCCAGTTCCGATTGCGTGGCAAAATGGGTTAAAAGTGCGGTCAAATTTCGATGAGTTTTATGTACCTCAATATCAATACCGACCACAGGTTGGCTTTCGTCCGAATGTTTTGACACATTTAATATTACCGCCACCCAATCGCCGGAATGGCTAATATTAAAATCAATATGCGTAACCGGGAATTGTGGGCGACCGGTTAAAGTACGGGAAATTTGCCCTAAAAGTGTGGTTGGAATTTCTGCCGTTTTACACAAATGCCATAACAAAAAATGCGCCAAGCGTCGGCACTGCCAACGCTTCCTCACGCGGGCATTATCATTTGGCGGCAACCGTAAGCTGTCGCTTAATAACTCGGCAGGAATTTGTTCAAACGGAAAAGGCTGCCGAATGTTCCCCCATGCGATAAATGTTGTCATCAAGTTACCGTTAAAAAGAAAAAAGAGCCGAAAAACGGCTCTTATTATACGTTAAAAAGTTACTTTGCTAACAACGCATTCATTCGTTTAACAAACGCAGTTGGATTTTCCAAGGTTCCGCGTTCGGACAACATTGCCTGCTCAAGCAACAATTCGACCCAATCGGCAAATTCACTTTCATCGGCAATATCAGAAACTTTTTTCACCAATGAATGTTCAGGGTTAAGCTCAAAAGTATATTTGACTTCCGGAACCGGTTGCCCCGCCGCCGCAAATAGTTTTGCCATTTGCGTAGTCATTTCGCTGTTATCGGTAGATACCACCGCCGGCGTATCAGTTAAACGATGGGTTAGACGCACATCTTTTACTCGCTCACCAAGCAAGGTTTTGACACGTTCAATAAAAGAACCGAACTCTTCATCTTTGGCTTTTTGTTCCGCTTCATCTTTATCCGCCAACTCACCTAAATCCAAATCTGCTTTGCTAATCGGTTGTAACGGTTTACCGTCAAATTCGGTCAGATAGCTCAGCATCCATTCGTCGATGCGGTCGGATAGCAGCAATACCTCAATGTCTTTTTTATTGAACAGTTCTAAATGTGGGCTATTTTTTGCTGCGGTGTAACTGTCCGCCGTAATGTAATAAATCGCTTTCTGCCCTTCTTTCATCCGTCCGATATAATCTTCAAACGAGACGGTTTGAGCACTACTATCGGCTTTACTAGAAGCAAAACGGTAAAGTTTGGCTATTTGTTCCTTGTTAGCAAAATCTTCCGCCACGCCCTCTTTTAACACTAAACCAAATTCTTTCCAGAAAATTTGATACTGTTCCGCATCATCGGTCGCCAGTTTTTCCAACATCTGTAACGAACGCTTGGTCAATGCTTTACGCAATGCTGCCGTAGTTTTATTATCCTGCAATATCTCACGTGAAACATTCAACGGTAAATCATTACTATCAAGCAAACCGCGCATAAAACGCAGATAATTTGGCATAAAGACTTCAGCATCGTCCATGATAAACACACGCTGCACATAAAGCTTCAAGCCATGCTTTTGTTCGCGGTTAAACAAATCCCAAGGGGCTTTTGACGGCACATATAACAAGCTGGTATATTCTTGATTTCCTTCTACTTTATTATGTTGCCATAGTAAAGGATCGGCAAAATCATGACTAATGTGTTTATAGAATTCTTTATATTCCTCGTCAGAAATGTCGCCTTTTGCGCGCGTCCACAAAGCCTGTGCCTTATTAATTTTTTCCCATTTAACGCCGATTTCTTTGCCTTCGTCATCATATTCTTTTGTCAAAATCTCCACCGGCAGACCGATATGATCAGAATATTTGCCGATAATCTCGCGCAGCCGCCATTCATTTAAGAACTCTTTTTCGTCTTCACGTAAATGCAACGTGATTTCTGTACCTCGTTCTTTTTTCTCAATATCTGCAACAGAATACTCGCCTTCACCGGCAGATTCCCACAATACACCTTTATCCGCGCTTTCGCCCGCCGCACGGGTTCTCACGGTCACTTTATCGGCAACAATAAAAGAGGAATAAAAACCAACCCCAAATTGCCCGATAAGTTGACTGTCCTTAGCCTGATCACTGCCCAGTGCCGTCAAAAATTCTTTCGTGCCGGATTTGGCAATCGTTCCTAGATGATCAATCGCCTGCTCCCGAGTCATTCCGATACCGTTATCGCTGATGGTTAATGTGCCTTTATCCGCATCAAAGCTGATACGCACTTTTAGATCGCCGTCCCCTTCGTATAATTCAGGAGCGGATAAAGCTTTGAAGCGTAATTTGTCCGCCGCGTCGGAAGCATTTGAAATTAATTCGCGTAAAAAAATCTCCTTATTGGAATAAAGAGAATGTATCATCAGATGTAAAAGTTGTTTGACTTCCGATTGAAAGCCACGTGTTTCTTGATTTGTACTCATTTCATTTCCTGATTGTTGTTATGTTTTACAAAAGTATTATTGATATAGGAACAAAAAATGAAATTTCAAGTTTTTAAAATAGAAAAAGTGCGGTCAAAAAAACAAACGAAATTTTGACCGCACTTTTTATAAGACAAGATTAGAAATTGAAGCGAATACCGACTTTGGCACCGAAATGATTGACTTTGGTATCGTCAAACTTACCTAAACGGTTATATTCCAACCCGCCATTTAATAACAAATTCGGAGCGAGTCGATATTGCACACCACCTACAACACCATAACCAAATTTATTTTCGGTATTATCGCTGAAATACCCAGGGCTACTATTGGAAACTTTAAACACGTTTTGTGCTAAGCGTATACCGGCATAAGGAGTAAGTGGAGAAGAAACGGAAAAATCATAAATTGCCGAGAATCCTAAACCGTAAATTTTTGCTGAAATGCTATGACCTTTATCCTTGCCTGAATAGTTACCATGGTGGTTGTAATCCGCCGCCAATCGATAATTACCAAAACTATATCCCAGACTCAAACGAGGATCCATTTTGCTTGAATCAAGTGCGGAATATTCTGAGAATTTTACTTTTGAAAAACCTAAATCCCCTTGTGCATACCAACCGGCATTAGCACTCGAAGCAACGGCTAGCGCACTCAGTGCCACAAATAATGCTGTTTTTTTCATTTCGAAGCTCCTATATTGTGTTAAATAATCCCTTGAAATATAGCACAATAATCTAAATATGACAAATTATGCTTACTATCAGTCTTGTCTACTAAAATACAGTTTTTGTTTACATTTTCGACAAAAATACTCCATTTTCTCATGTTGAATCTTATTATGTCGACGAATACTTAGCCGATGAATCCCACATTGACATCGATAAGCAAAGGTTTGTCCACATACGCTTTGCACATCAAACTGATGACAGGTATCGGCGGGCACTTGAAACAGTTCAGTCATTACACTCCGCCATTCTTTGCCGTGTGGCTTCACTCGCCCGAACAACCGATAGACAATTAAATGTGCTAACTCGTGCGGAACTACCTGACGAATAAATTCCTCAGGATTTTCCATTAATAAAGTGCGGTTAAATTTTATTATGTTTTGTTGCAAATAGGCGACGCCTGCCTTCACGCCGCGTACATCATAATCGACTACAGGCATTGGAAATGATTGTTGAAAATATGCTTCGGCAAGTTGCAAACACGCGTTCAAACGGCGCTGCACCTGCATTTTAAGATGACGAAATTGAGTGGTTTCAGAAGAAATTTGCAAAACTTTCACCCACCTTTATAAAATACAAAGGTGAGTGATTTTGACTAACCTAATTCCCCTTTCCAAGAAAGGGGAATTGAGGAAAAAATGAGACATTATAAACCGGCAGCCGCTCTTAACTCAGCCACGCGGTCAACTTTTTCCCACGGGAATTGTTCACGTCCGAAGTGACCGTAAGCCGCTGTTTGGCGATAAATCGGCTGGATTAAATTCAACATTTTAATCAAACCGTAAGGGCGCAGATCGAAGCACTCACGCACTACGCGAACCAACACTTCATTGCTTACTTTACCGGTACCGAATGTTTCGAGCATAATGGAAGTTGGCTCGGCAACACCAATAGCATAAGAAAGCTGGATTTCACAGCGATCCGCTAGGCCTGCGGCAACAATATTTTTTGCTACATAACGAGCAGCATAGGCAGCTGAGCGGTCAACTTTAGACGGATCCTTGCCGGAAAACGCTCCACCACCATGACGCGCCGCTCCGCCGTAAGTATCTACAATTATTTTACGGCCTGTTAAACCACAGTCGCCCATTGGTCCGCCGATTACAAAACGTCCGGTCGGGTTAATAAAATATTTAGTTTCTTTTGACAACCATTCACTTGGCAAAATAGGCTTGATGATTTCTTCCATTACACCTTCGTGTAAATCTTTTTGGCTGATTTCATCACTATGCTGAGTTGACAACACAACCGCATCAACGCCGATAATTTTATTGTTTTCATATTTTAAGGTCACCTGACTCTTAGCATCCGGGCGTAACCAAGCCAATTTACCGCTTTTACGCACTAGCGCTTGGCGTTCCATTAATCGGTGGGCATAAGTAATAGCAGCAGGCATAAACACATCGGTTTCATTGGTTGCATAACCGAACATAATTCCTTGGTCTCCCGCCCCCTGATCCAATGGATTTTCGCGGTCAACACCTTGGTTAATATCGGCTGACTGTTTTCCAATCGCGTTTAAAACTGCGCAAGAATTTCCGTCAAAGCCCATATCGGAATGTTTATAACCGATATCGCAAATTACTTGACGGGTTAAATGTTCAATATCTACCCAAGCAGATGTGGTAATCTCGCCTCCCACTAGCGCCATACCTGTTTTCACATAAGTTTCACAAGCGACACGAGCCTTGGGATCCTGCTTTAAAATTTCATCCAATACTGCATCGGAGATTTGATCGGCAATTTTATCCGGATGTCCTTCGGATACGGATTCTGAAGTAAATAAGTAAGTTGACATAAGTTTCCTCGATATATTCATCTAGACGTATGGACGTCTATAATACGCTTTTCTGAATAAAACGCAATCACAAAAATAAAAAATCCCTTAAATGATCCATTTAAGGGATTTAAACACATAAATTCAACTTACCTTGAACAGATTTCATCTTCCACAAAAAAATAAGCAATTTCCCGCTCGGCACTGCTTGGGCTATCCGAGCCGTGCACCGAATTTAAAGTTTGATTTAACGCAAATTCACGCCGAATCGTGCCTTCTGCTGCTGTTTGCGGGTTGGTTGCGCCAATTAAAGTGCGGTAATCTTTAATCGCGTTTTCTTTCTCCAACACAGCCACTACCAATGGTGCCGATGTCATATACTCTACTAAACGTGCAAAAAACTCTTTGCCTTTATGTTCTGCATAAAATCCTTCCACTTGAATTTGATTTAAATGCAGCATTTTTAGCGCAATGACTTTAAAATCGTTTTCCTCAAAACGGGCCAAAATTTTGCCGATTAAATTACGCTCTACAGCATCAGGTTTGATAATAGATAATGTCCTTTCAATAGTCATTTTATGCCCCTTTTTTAAGTAATAAATTCGCAATAGTTTGCACTCCGATTCCGGTTGCTCCGGCTGCCCATAAATCACTCGGTGTTTTACGGAACGTAGCGGAACAATCAATATGCAACCAGTTTTGTTGATAATTTTTCACAAAATAAGATAAAAATGCCGTTGCCGTACTTGCTCCTGCTCCGACCGGCACGGAACCTGTATTGGAAATATCTGCAAAAGAAGAGTTGATTTGAGTTCGGTGAAACTCTTCAAACGGTAATCGCCAAAATGCTTCGCGTTCTTCTTTAGCTGCTTTGAATAGATCCTCCGTTAATGCATCATCCATAGATAACACCGAGTGATAATCGTTACCGACCGCTACTTTCGCTGCTCCCGTCAATGTGGCGGCATCAATAATAAATCCTGCATTCTGTGCATCTGCATCGATTAAACCGTCTGCCAATACTAATCTACCTTCTGCATCAGTATTCATGATTTCAACCGTTACGCCGTTGCGGTATTTAATCACATCCCCCAATTTAAAGGCACGATCACTGACCATATTTTCTGCACAACACAAATACAGCTTAACTCGTTGTTTCAAACCTCGCGCAATAGCTAATCCCAACGCACCGGTTAATAATGCTGCTCCCCCCATATCCGAACGCATGCTATCCATTCCATTGCTCGGTTTAATGCTATAACCACCGCTGTCAAAGGTAATTCCTTTACCCACCAGACAAGCCGCTACCGGCGCATTCGGCTCACCGGTCGGGTTAAAATCTAACTGCAACATTGCCGGCCGGTTGACTGAACCTTTGCCAACTTGCCAAATTCCCTGATAATTCTGCTGATTTAACTCTTCGCCTAAAACGATACGAAAATCGACCGCACTTTTATAATCATATGCTTGCGCCTGCTCGACAATAAAGCTCGCTGCACGCTTCGCTAGTTCTTCAGGAGTGATTTCCGCAGAAGATAAATTTATGATTTCACGAACAAAATCACCACATTGAATACGAGCTAACAATTCTGCATTCGGTTCGTCGGCTAATTCGGGAAATTCAATGGAATAATCCTGTTTTGCCGTATAAAACCCTTGATAAAACGCCCAACAACTTTCCAAATCCCAATCAGCGCCGTTTAATGTCACGTCTTTGATACCTTGTCCGCGTAGTTTACGCGCAGCCTTTTGCACCAAAGTGCGGTCTTTTTTAGCGGAGAAATGGATAACCGCGCCATCATTATTAAAACTTAATACTGCATTCTTTCCCCAGTTCTCAACAGCTGAATCAGTAGAAAGTGTAATTTGCATTGACATAAAAAATCCTTATGAAAATAATCAAACGGCAAAATAGTAATATATTCGCCTTAATTAACAAAGTTAAATTAACGGTTCATCAGCAATACGTAACAAATATTGTCCATATGCGGTTTGTAACAGGGGGTTTGCTAATGTTTTTAAGTGTTCTTTGCTAATCCAACCTTTCCGAAAAGCAATTTCTTCCAAACAGGAAACCTTAAAACTTTGGCGTTTTTCAATTGTAGCGATAAATTGTGAAGCATCAATTAAACTGTCGTGGGTTCCCGTATCCAACCAGGCAAAACCACGTCCGAGCAATTCCACATTCAGTTTGTTTTGTTTAAGGTAAATTTGATTGATTTCTGAGATTTCTAATTCGCCACGAGCAGAAGGTTTGAGACTTTTTGCATATTGAATAACGTTATTATCATAGAAATAAATTCCGGTCACAGCCCAGTTAGATTTCGGTTTGGACGGTTTTTCCTCAAGAGATAAAACCTTATAATTTTTATCAAACTCCACCACCCCAAAACGTTCTGGATCGCTGACACGATAAGCGAATATAGTTGCCCCCGGTTTCGGTGAAGCGGCATGTTGCAATTTTTTCGGAAATTCGCTGCCGAAGAAAATATTATCCCCTAACACCAAACAAACCGATTCTTTACCGATAAATTCTTCACCAATCAGAAAGGCTTGAGCTAAACCGTCCGGAGAGTTTTGTATTGCATAACTCAAGCGAATACCAAAATCCGTTCCGTCTCCCAATAAACGTTTAAAATTATCACAATCCGTCGGCGTAGTAATCACTAAAATATCCCGAATTCCGGCAAGCATTAAAGCAGAAAGTGGATAATAGATCATCGGTTTATCGTAAATTGGCAATAATTGCTTAGAAACCCCTTTGGTAATCGGATATAAACGCGAACCACTACCGCCCGCCAACACAATACCTTTCATATTTTCCCCGTTTTAGTACCGATAAAATTCCGAAAAAAACGACCGCACTTCTAACTTCCCAACCCCAATCTAGTCCCGCAATAGCGTTCAGATAAAATCGGTTGCCACCAAGTCGGATTGTCTAAATACCATTCCACTGTTTTGCGAATACCCGATTCAAATGTTTCCAAAGGCTGCCAACCCAATTCACGCTGAATTTTGCCCGCATCAATAGCATAGCGTTGATCATGTCCCGGACGATCCGCAACAAATTCAATCAAATCGGCATAGCGTCGAACACCTTGTGTATTCGGATTTTTCTCGGTAGGAACCAGCTCATCCAATACTGCACAAATGGTATTTACCACCTCTAAATTGGTTTTCTGATTATGCCCACCAATATTATAGCTTTCCCCAATTTCCCCCCGAGTCAATGCCAAATATAACGCCCGCGCATGATCATCCACAAACAACCAATCACGCACCTGATTTCCATGTCCATAAATAGGCAATTTTTTACCTTGAACGGCATTTAAAATCATTAAGGGAATCAATTTTTCAGGAAACTGGAATGCGCCGTAATTATTCGAGCAATTAGTCAAAATAACAGGAAATCCGTATGTTTTATACCAAGCCCGAACCAAATGATCGGCACCGGCTTTGGACGCAGAATAAGGGCTATTCGGCGCATAAGGTGTCATTTCAGTAAAAAAACCGACCGCACTTTTGAGATCGCCAAACACTTCATCGGTGGAAATATGATGAAAGCGAAACGCCGATTTTTTGGTTTCGCTTAATGAATGCCAATAATGTCGTGCAGCCTCAAGCAATGCATAAGTCCCGACAATATTAGTTTGAATAAAAGCAGCCGCATTATCAATAGAACGATCAACATGTGTTTCGGCCGCCAAATGCATTATTGCATCAGGCCGATATTGCTTAAATAATTCAGAAATTTTCCGGGCATCACAAATATCTACCAATTCAAAAAAATAACGCGGATTATTTGCCACACTTTCAAGTGTAGACAAATTACCCGCATAAGTGAGTTTATCAATATTAATAATAGAACATTCTGTATTATTAATTAGATAACGGATAACTGCAGAACCGATAAATCCCGCACCTCCGG
>CAJPST010000051.1 GCA_905373425.1 uncultured Mesocricetibacter sp. | reverse complement strand
ATTGCTAAGTTAACACTTTTGTCACTGTCATTTTTTAAGGTCATAAATACGGCCGTCGGTTGTTGCGCTTGGGTTGCAAACACTACAGCATCTGTTACGCTCAGTTGTGCCCATAAGCTAAACGGCATCAGTGATAAAAGTGCGGTCATAAAAAATAGTATTTTCTTCATTTTTATCAATCCTATGTTTAGAAGCAAAATATTATTATAGGCGGAATTGCTCTTCTCAGCCAGCTTTAAAAAAGGCGGAATAAATGCTATATTGCGCATAATTTTTAATTTGATTATATGTTATGGCGACCAATTATCACGATATCACTTTAGCTCTTGCCGGTGTTTGCCAAGCTGCCGATCTAGTGCAACAATTTGCGCTAAAAGGCGAAGCGGAACAAACAGCCTTCAAAACTTCCATTCAAAGTTTATTGCAAACTGCGCCACAGGACACATTAGCGGTGTATGGGGGGGATTTGCGCAATTTAAAACCAGGCCTGCAAACCCTACTAGAACAGTTAAATGGCTCGACGGAGGATTTAACCCGTTATTGGCTAGGCATTCTAGCATTGTCGGGTAAATTGGATAAAAACTCCGAAGCCAAAACTGAATTGGCACGCCGCATTCAGCATTTACCGAATCAATTGGTGTATCAGGATTTGTTTGATGAGCAAATGCTAGGTACATTGGCAGGAATGTATGTGGATATTATCAGTCCGCTTGGTAGTCGCATTCAGGTTAAAGGTTCGCCGCTTTATTTACAACAACCTGCGATGCACAATCGCATCCGTGCCTGTCTGTTAGCCGGGATTCGTTCTGCGATTTTATGGCGTCAAGTGGGTGGTACAAAATGGCAGCTATTATTTTTCCGCCGACGTATTTTTGATACGGCACAACATCTCTATAATTCAATTTAGGAGCAATATTGCTATGCAACTCAATGCATTAACCGCACTTTCCCCGATTGACGGGCGTTATCAGGATAAAGCCACTGCATTGCGCGGTATTTTCAGTGAATTTGGTTTGCTTAAATTTCGTGTTACGGTAGAAGTTCGCTGGTTACAAAAATTAGCGGAAACCGCACAAATCAAAGAAGTTCCTGCTCTCTCCACACAAGCGAACGATTATCTCAATCAAATCGTGGCTGATTTTAGTTTGGAAGATGCACAACGGATTAAGGAGATTGAGCGTACTACCAATCATGATGTGAAAGCGGTGGAATATTTTTTAAAAGAAAAAAGCACCGCACTTCCTGAGCTGGCACTAATCAGCGAGTTCATCCATTTTGCCTGTACATCGGAAGATATCAATAATTTATCTCACGCCTTAATGCTGAAGACTGCACGGGAAGAAGTGATTTTACCCGAATGGCAGAAACTGATTGATGACATTGCTCGCTTAGCCAATGAATATAAAACTATCCCGTTGCTCTCTCGTACCCATGGTCAACCGGCCTCCCCAACCACAGTCGGCAAAGAAATGGCAAATGTGGTTTATCGTTTGCAACGTCAATTCAAGCAGTTACAACAAATTGAAATTCTAGGGAAAATCAACGGTGCAGTAGGCAATTATAATGCTCATCTGTCTGCTTATCCGGAAATCGATTGGCATCAATTCAGTCAAGAATTCGTTACGTCCTTAGGCATTACTTGGAATCCATATACCACCCAAATTGAGCCGCACGACTATATTGCCGAGTTCTTTGATAATATAGCGCGATTTAACACCATTATTATTGATTTTGACCGTGACTTGTGGGGTTATATTGCTCTGAACCATTTCAAACAGCGCACGGTTGCCGGTGAAATAGGATCTTCTACTATGCCACATAAAGTCAATCCGATTGATTTCGAGAACTCGGAAGGTAATCTTGGCTTAGCGAACGCGGTAATGGCGCATTTAGGTGCAAAATTACCAATTTCTCGTTGGCAACGTGATCTGACCGATTCTACGGTATTGCGCAATTTGGGAGTTGGTTTAGGTTATTGTTTGATTGCTTATGCCGCAACACGTAAAGGCATCAGCAAATTAGAGGTCAACGAGCAGCACTTGCGTGATGAGCTCAATCAAAATTGGGAAGTTTTGGCAGAGCCGATTCAAACCGTAATGCGTCGTTATGGTATTGAAAAGCCATATGAGAAACTAAAAGAATTAACACGTGGCAAACGGGTTGATGAGCAAGCAATGCGAGAGTTTATTAGTAAACTGGATATTCCGGAGGCAGAAAAGGCCCGCCTGCAGCAACTTACTCCGGCGAGCTACATCGGTGCGGCAGTGACACTAGTTGAGAAACTTTGAGCGATAAAACACTTAAAAAAATAACCGCACTTTAATCTGCACTCTAAAAGTTGGCTCCCAACTAAGTAAGGTGCAGATTTAGATATGTTAATAGTTAAATTTATTATGCTATGGTCATTTGCCCTGCATACAAGATAAAGTACCGCAGACAGAGTACGCCAATTAGGGTCGATGCGGAGAGTAATAGCATAAATCCTTTATTGTGTTTCAGCTTTTCCCCGGCAAACAAATTACCGAATAGCGGAATAGCAACACCAAGCAGGATGACTCCGAACCAGAAGATACTGCCCCAGAAGCCACTTAGCGCGTTATTCATTGAAACTAATTTCTGTCCGCCACCGAAATAAAGCCCGGCAAAAAAGCAAATAAAACAGAAGATTTCAGCAACAACAACAGGAATCTCAAATTTATGCACAAAACCTACTTCGTCGGAATGGCTGCTTAGCTTGCCGATTAATAGAATACAAGCAAGTAGGGCAGCAATACCTGATGAGGTTCCGGAAGCAAGGAATAATGCCGGCAATACCGGATTATTCAACATCGGATAGCTGACCAACGCTGATAGTAAGAAACCGGTATATGCTCCCAATGCAACCGCAAGGAATAACAGACTGATTTCGATAAGATTGGTAAAACGTTCGGCAATGCCAATCCAACTTATCACGAATTTTAGTTTCGGCAGAGACTTATCAAGTAATGTCGCTAGCTCGTTTTTGAAAATAATTGCCAACCAAAGGAGCACTACTGCCATATACACTTGGAATAGAATTACCCCCCAAGACATAACGGAATTTAATTGATAGTTAAACATCAAAAACCAGAATGTCCAAGGACGCGCCAAGTGAAAAATCAATAGCAGTAAACCGATAACTACGGTTCCCGGCGCTAAAACGGCAGCGCTGCGAATAATCCAGCTTTCACTTGGTTTCTCAAGATTTCGGCTACGTTTATACAACACAGCCAGCAACAATGAACCTGACGAAATCCCGAGTAGAAACAGGTAGATGGCAATACTGGAATCCCAAACCAGATTCGGAGTTTGGAAAGGAACATATTCGTTCATCGTCTTGGTTCTCCGTGTTCAAATGGGACGTGGTAAAGGTTCGGATCTGTGCCGACTTCGACCTTAGTTCGATAAACCTGTTTTTCTTTTACTTGGCGTGCAATTTTACTATTCGGGTCATTCATATCACCGAATGTCAGTGCATTAGTTGGACAGGCTTCAACACAAGCAGGCTGTTTACCTTTCGCCAGATTGGTATCGCGACAGAAATTACATTTATCCGCCGTTTTATGTACCGGATGAATGAAGCGCACACGGTAAGGACAAACGGCGATACAGTATTGGCAGCCGACACACAGATCTTTATGAACATCGACAATCCCCGTTGATGCATCAATAAACGAGGCACCTGTCGGACAAACCGATACACAAGGTGCATTGGTACAATGTTGACAGGATTGGCGGAAAAACTCATATTCCGCATTCGGAAATTCGCCATAAGGCTCACTACGGATAATTTCCAAACGCGAAACCCCTTCCGGCACTTGGTTGGTTTCGCGACAAGCATCCATACAGGCCGTGCAACCTATACACGAGGTTTCATCGTGTAACATTGCATAACGAATAGGTTTCTGCTTGTCGTTGGAACCGACTTGTGCCGATAATGTAACTGATGTTCCCGTCGTTAGGATTAATGCTCCCATTCCGGAAACAAAGTTTCGGCGTGAACAGGCTGTCATTTTTTATCCTTTTGTTCGCTTGTGGTGTTGGATTGCAACATTACTTTACGTTTTTGTTGCTCGCCGTGACAATCCACACAGAGTTTTACACGTTCTTTCGGTTGAATTTTTTCCATTGCGTCTGTTTTTGGGTGCAATGTATGGCAACTTGCACAAGGCAGTTTCATAGCATGAACATCGTGCGCCCAAAGTTTTTCGCGTAATTTATCCGGCTGATGGCAGGAGAAACATACTTGGTTTTGTTCCTGTGCCGAATACATCGGTTTTTTATTGCTAAAGATATCACCCTCAAAGCGCATCACATCTTTTGCTCCACGACGGTGATTTTCCGTGATATTACCGTGGCAACTAACACAGGTAATCGGTTTACCGGTGCTAGGATTAGTTTTGCTTAAATGGGTACCGTGAAATTTACCGAAATGGAACTGGCCGCCGGAGACGGACATATCCTGTTCGACATTACTACCCGGGTGATCAAATTTATGACATTTGGCACAATATTCATTCGGGTTACGCTGGTTTTCTAAGCTCGGCTCATATACTAACGGGCTGATCTCTTTCTTCGCCTTCGCCGATTCAGCTTGTGCAGTCAAAGGTAAAACTAACGTCAATACACCGAAAAGTGCAGTCAGCTTTGCCATTCTTTTGAATACAGAGTTCATTTTTATTTACCTCAATTCGTGATTTAAATCCACCGCACTTTTATCGTGAAAAACATTGTGTAGCATAAAAGTGCGGTCGTTTTTTTCATTATTATTTAGGCGGAGCGTCGTTTAGGATTAATCCTTTTTGTTTCGCTTCTTTGTCCCATTGAGGTAATACGGTGTTCATAAATTCCGCTTTCTCTCTGCGTTCTTTCTCGATATCCACACCGATTGCTTTCCATGCTTTTTCAGCAGTTGAAGTGTCAGGATATTCGATTGGTTGTTGAACTCCGTGTTTAGTTAAAATAATCGCCAATTTAGTGCGAGCTTCTACAGCACGATCTAAACCGCTAGCAATCACTTTTAAGATAATATCAGGCGCGTGCATATGACCACCGTGACCGGCTGCAGAATAGTCCCAACGCCATTGTGCGTGGCGGATAGCTTTTAAGGCATCTTTCATTTCTTCTTCAGTTGCCCCGGCGTTCCATGCAGCTTTAGCTTCAAAGTGAGCTTTTACGATTTGGTCTTCCAGTTTAATCATTACTTCTTTTATGTCATGTTTATGAGTAGCAACGATTTTTTGCAATGTTTCTTTGCTTTGATCGTGACAGTTAGCACATGTATGTTCAAATGCATTAAACGGATTTTGGATTTGGTGATCGGTATAGACTTTACCATCGGCACCTTGAACTTTCGGCATATGACAATCAATACAGGTTACACCATTTTTACCGTGCGTACCTTGCATCCAAGTTTCATAATCCGGGTGTTGTGCTTTTAACATCGGTGCTTTGGAAACAGAATGAATCCAGTCATAGAATTCGATTTCATCATAATATTTCTCGATGTTGTCTACATCTACTCCTTTATACCAAGGGAAAACAACATTGTTAACACCGGTTTTTTTGTCGAAGTAGTATTCCACATGGCAGTTAGCACAAATTGCAGCACGTTTATCTGTTCTGTCGGCAGTGCTAAAGTTTTTATCAATATTATCCAATGCACGTAATACGTGAGGACGGGCAATTCTCAATGCAGGTTTGCCTTCTGAGAAGTCTTTTGATGTAGTGTCATGACAGTCAGCACAACCGATAGAATTAACTACTGGCACCGCCTCTTGCCCATTTGCCACTGAAATAGCCGGCTTCACCCCATTCTGCAATTAAACGCGGTACATCAGGCCCTTTACAAGACCAACAAGCCATTGGTTGAGGACCTGAGTTGGCATCCATTGGCGCACCTGTACGTAAAATGTTGCGCACATCGGTAACAGCATAGAAGTGACCACGTGGTTTTTTATAACCCTTGGAGAACGAATAACCGCCCCACATAACAATCATTCTCGGATCCTGTTCAATTGCGGAATCAAGCGCAGTGGATTCAGAGGTTCTTTTCCAGCTATCATATTGATTTGGAAAATCTTTTGCAAATTTCTCATTGACAGATTCAATTTTCAGATCCGGGTTCGGTTTAGCAAGTTCATCTGCATTTAATGCTCTGGCTTGCGGTTTTGAATCTGTTTTCGTTTTATCCATCGTATCGGCAGCAGCACTCTGTGCAACAGCAAGCATTGCACTTGCGGCAAATAATGATGCCAGTGTTTTTTTGAGCATATTCACGATAATCACTCCATAAAAATTAACCAAGGTTAAAGGGGAAAACAACGTTAAAAATAAAATTTTCGACAAAGTTTTTAATGAGAATTTTTCTCATTAAAAACAAGGCGATAAATCAATAAAAAGAAAATTCTTCAAAGATAAAATAGCAAATACTTCTACTCTTTGCACGGTTATATGAAGATTCATTGAGTTTGATCAAATTTCTGGATGCTTCTAGCGTTTAAACGCTTATTTGTTATACATTGATAACCACAAAGAGTTATGTGAAAGTCTTTGATATCACTGGGATTAGAGTTATTTTTTGATAGAGAAAGTATAGCATAGAATGTAATACCCAATAAGAGGTATTTGGAGGGTTGTGCTACATTTTTAATGGAAAAGTGCGGTCATAAAAACGTGAGTTTTTTTTAACCGCACTTTGTATTCATTTGATGTGAAATGGTGCCTATTTCACTAAACCACCGCTGGCTTGTAAATCAGCGTGGTAAGATGAACGAACAAACGGACCACATGCCGCGTGCTCAAAACCCATTGCCTCTGCTTTTTCACGGAATTCGTCGAATTCTGTCGGCGGAACATAGCGCGCTACCGGCAAATGATGGCGACTTGGCTGCAAATATTGCCCTAATGTCAACATTGTTACTCCTTGGGCACGTAAGTCTTGCATCACTTGTAGAATTTCTTCGTTGGTTTCGCCTAGCCCCACCATTAAGCCAGATTTGGTCGGAATGTGAGGAAACATTGTTTTAAACTCTTTCAATAGCTTTAATGACCAATGATAATCCGCACCGGGACGGATTTCACGGTATAAACGGGGCACATTTTCCAAATTATGATTGAACACGTCGGGCGGATTTTCTCTTAATATTTCAAGTGCTTGTTCAATTCGTCCACGAAAATCCGGTACTAAAATTTCAATTTTAATATTGGGATTTAGCTTGCGAATTTCCTTTACACATTCGGAAAAGTGTCCGGCTCCGCGATCAGGGAGATCGTCGCGATCCACCGAAGTGATGACCACATAACGCAGTTTCATATCTTGAATAGTTTCCGCCAGTTTTTTCGGCTCATCGGGATCCAGTGGTAACGGTTTGCCGTGAGCTACGTCACAAAACGGGCAACGACGCGTGCAAATTGCGCCCATAATCATAAAAGTCGCTGTACCGTGATTAAAACATTCATGTAAATTCGGGCAAGAAGCCTCTTCGCATACGGAATGCAAACCATGACGGCGCATACCGTTCTTAATACTGTCTATTTTGGCCGAATTGGCGGACAATTTAATCTTCATCCATTCGGGTTTTTTCAGTAATTCTTGATTAGGGTCGATTAATTTAACCGGGATAATGGAGGTTTTAGCAGCATCACGATATTTCACGCCGCGTTCCATTTTAAACGGGGTACTCACTAGGCTTTCCTGTTTTTTGAACTAAACTACTTTTTAAATGTTAAAAATTTGTTGAATATTATAGCCTAAAATGCCGGCAAAGTAATTGACTAATTTAGGGGATACCCGATCACAATCGGCTTCTTCAGCGGAGATAAAATCTGCTAGCTGGCACATTTCTAGCCCGGCATAACCACAAGGGTTGATTTGACGAAACGGAGATAAATCCATGTTGACGTTTAGTGCCAAACCGTGAAAAGAACAACCTTTTCGGATCCGTAAACCGAGCGAACAGATTTTTTTCTCTGTTCCGTTGCAATCAACATAAACGCCAGGTGCATCGGCTTTCGGGTAGGATGTAATCCCATAGTCGGCAAGGGTTTTTACTACAGCTTGCTCAAGCGCGCTGACTAACTGTCGTACATTGAAATCTCGGCCATTGGCTTTATGCCGTTTGATATCAATTAACACATACATTATTTGCTGTCCTATGCCGTGATAAGTAATCTGCCCGCCACGATCGGATTGCACTATAGGAATCGTGGAAATCGCATCGGGATTAAGCAAATGTTCCGGCTTGCCCGCCTGCCCTTGAGTAAACACCGGCGGGTGCTGAACCAGCCAGATTTCATCAGTAGTATGCTCAGTGCGAATGTCCGTAAAATTCTGCATTTTTTGCCAAACAGTTTGGTAATCTTGTATGCCAAGTTGACGAATAATCAGTTGCATTTTATTTTTTAACCGGATTACAGTACCATACGAACACCGTCGATTTTGGCTAATTCGATATACAGTGTTTCTACCTGCTCAATATTTTCCGCAATAATATCGATAGAAACGGAATTATAGGTTCCTTTACTACTAATATGCTCTCGCGGATTATAATCACCTTTTGCGTATTGCTGCGTAACGCGAACGACATCATCAATCAGATCATTACGATTTTTACCCACTACCTTAAATGTGAATGGGCAGGGAAAATCCAATAAATCTTTTAATTGTGCCTGGGGAATATCTGTCAGATTAAGGGTTTTAACTTCAGTCATATTGTTCCTCAAAATAATGTAAAAAAACACCGCACTTTTACCTATTTGGCGAAAAGTGCGGTCATTTTTTACCGCGTTTTTATAAATTAATCAAATAATCCTTTAATGGTAAGTACCAACCAATCCCAAATTTTGCTGAAAAAGCCACCTTCTTCCACATCTTTCATGACTTGTAAATTGACTTTTGCTACATCTTTGCCGTCCAGTTGATAAATTACTTTGCCGACAACCTGTCCTTTAACAAGAGGGGCTTCAAGATGTCTCGAATCTAATTCAAAGCGTGCTTTAAGCTCCGTATTGCGCCCTTTAGGAATGGTGATAAAACCGTCTTGTAATACACCCAACGGCACTTCGCTTTCTGCACCGTAATATAAGGTTTGCTTGGAAACGGCTTTACCTGCTTCAAGGGTTTTGAAGGTTTCAAAACTATTGAAGCCCCACTGTAACAGTTTTTTACTTTCTACTTCACGTCCTTTATAGGTCGGGACACCCATAACTACGGAAATCAAACGCATATTATTGTTACTTGTTGCCGAGGCTACCAGATTGTAGCCCGCTTTGTCCGTATGCCCGGTTTTCATACCATCAACTTTAAGGGTTTTCTCCCACAGTAAACCGTTTCGATTAGGTTGGGTTATTTTATTAAAAGTAAACTCTTTTTCCGCATAAAGTTTATATTCTTCCGGTAAGTCGCGGATAATATGCGCCCCAATAATCGCCATATCGCGAGCAGAAGAATATTGGTTTTCATCATCCAGTCCGTGTACCGTAGTAAAGTGGGTGTTTTTTAATCCGAATTGCTGGGCGAATTTATTCATGCTATCAATGAAAACTTGAGTTGAACCAGAGATATGCTCTGCCAATGCGACACAGGCATCATTCCCTGACACAACCACAATACCGCGATTGAGATCTGCAACCGACACTTGTTGATTTAAGTTTAAAAACATTTTTGAGGAACCAGGGAAATTTTTACCCCAAGCGCTCTCGCCGATTGTAACGGTGTCGGTGTTATTAATTTTACCTTGCTTTAATGCCGTGCCAACAACATAGCTGGTCATCATTTTGGTGAGTGACGCGGGATATTGACGCTGATCGGGGTTAAGGGAAGCCAGTACCGCTCCCGAATGGTAGTCCATCAAAATAAAGGTTTGCGCGTTTAATTGAGGCGGAGCGACATTAAATTGTAATTCCTCTGCCATAGTATGCAACGAAACGGCACATAAACTTGCAGTCAGAGCGATTTTACTTTTATTCACTATTTTATTAAGCATAATTTGGTTAATCCTTTCATTTAGTTATAAGTGTAAACGGTAAGATTTTGCCGTTTATCTAATTTGCTAAGGGCATTTTTTAAGCGGTAAACTTCGGCTTTGTTGGCAATGTTTTCCAAATGTACCTCAAAACTATTGCCTTTTTTAATTACACTGCTTTTTAACTTTTTCACGCTATTTAATTTCTTAATAAGTTCATCCGCTTGTTTTTGGGTTTTTATGTTCATTATGCGCATACGGAAACCGCTCGAAATATTTTCTTTTTTAACTTCGCTGCTAGCAGCTTTAGTGTCGAGACGTTGTAATCCTTCTTTGGTTCGTGCGTTTTTCACTAAAGTAGGCACGCCCGCGCCGGTAATTTTTCCGTTTTTATCGACCTGCAATGCTTCAACACGAACCCGAGCTACTCCGGAATTCAGCATTCCGATTTCCTGCGCAGCTCTTTTGGAGAGATCAATTAGCCGTGTTTTAACAAAAGGTCCACGATCATTAATTTTTACAATAACTTTGCGGTTATTGCGCAGGTTAGTCACAACTGCATATGAGCCTAACGGTAAGGTTTTGTGAGCGGCGGTAAATTTTGTCGGATGATAAATTTCGCCGTTTGCAGTCGGGCTGCCCTCCAGATCATTATGATAATAGCTTGCTGTACCTTCACGCGAATAGTCTATAGTATCATCATTGGTGCGAGTGGTATAACCAACCCCGTTGATCATATAACTCCCTTCTTTTTTGACAGCAGGTTGCGGCTCTAAATATGCCCCATTAATACCAAAATGTTTAAGGGTCTCCGCCTGTGAAAAACTGGTGATCAGGGCAATGGATAAAGTGAATAAAAATTTTAATTTCATAGTTTTCAGTTTAGTATCGTGAACATAAAATAAGATTACGTAAAGTGTAATTAGTTCACTAGTTGCTATGTAATAATCGGGTTTTATGCGAATGAATTGACATGATCAATCCGAATCCGGCCATCAGCGTCACAAAAGATGTACCACCGTAACTAACTAATGGTAACGGTACGCCGACTACCGGTAAAATACCGCTTACCATTCCGATATTTACAAACACATAGACAAAGAATATCAAAATAAGCCCGCCGGTTAAAATACGGCCGAAAGCAGTCTGAGCATTAACGCCGATCATTAACCCCCGCACTATAATAAAAAGATAAATCAGTAACAAAATAATAATACCGATCATGCCATTTTCTTCAGATAAAACGGCAAAGATAAAATCCGTATGTGGCTCGGGTAAAAATTCCAATTGTGATTGTGTACCCTGCATCCAGCCTTTCCCCGAAATACCACCGGAGCCAATAGCAATTTGTGATTGTAGAATATGATACCCCGCGCCAAGAGGATCTTTTTCCGGGTCAAGCAAGGTTAGCACGCGAGTACGTTGATAATCGTGCATTAAGAAGAACCACATAATCGGTATAAATGCCGCTAAACCGACGGCAGCGATCAAAATTAGCCACCAGCTCATTCCCGCTAAAAAAACTACGAATATCCCCGAAGCACTGACTAGGATTGCGGTACCTAAATCCGGTTGAATAGCCACCAGAAAGGTAGGCACAATGATCATGATTAAGGCAATAAGCGTGTCTTTCAATTTAGGAGGTAGTGATCGTTTGCCTAAATATGCAGCAACCATTAACGGAACGGCGAGCTTAACGATTTCTGATGGCTGAAAACGAAAAATTCCTAAATCCAGCCAACGTTGTGCCCCTTTGCTGGTAACACCAATTAAATCTACTAAAATCAATAGAATGATGCCGACGATAAATAAATACGGGGAAAGTCGTTGGTAAAAACGTGGGCTAAACTGTGCCATCACAATCATTATGGTAAAGCCAAGTATGACCTGAATTATACGACTGCGAAACATTTCTTCATTCGCACCGGATGCACTGTACAGTACTAACAAACCATATCCCGTAATAGCGATTAAGCCGAGCAATAGCCAGAAATCGAGGTGCAATTTTTGCCAAAGTCGTAACAATAAAGGTTTCTGTTCGTTCATCGGAGAGCACCTTGTTCTGTAATTTTAGTCGAATTTTCTACCGCACTTTTTTTAGTGTTACTCTGTAGAACGGCAATTTGCGGTAAACGTTGTAATAGATAATAATCCATGATCTGACGCACAACCGGCGCAGCATTACTTGAACCACCACCCGCATTTTCTAAAATAATAGCAATCACAAGCTCCGGGTTTTCATAAGGAGCATAAGCAATAAACCAAGCGTGATCGTGCAGTTCCTTTTTAAGCACTCCGGCATTGTAGGTTTGGTTCTCTTTTAAACCAAATACTTGCGCTGTGCCTGATTTTCCTGCAGCAAGGTAATTGGCACCGGCGAAAGCTTTACGTCCGGTTCCTTGACTTGAGTGTATTACGCCGAACATACCGCGTTTTGCCAAATTCCAGAATTCTTTACGTGGCTTTATGATGTCGGGATAAGTGCGCGGGTCCTGATATTTTTCAACCGCACTTCCGACCATCTCTTTCATTAAATGCGGTGTATTCACTTT
>CAJPST010000050.1 GCA_905373425.1 uncultured Mesocricetibacter sp. | reverse complement strand
TGTTCGATCGGTTGCCAATCAATCACCTGATCCAACTTCAATAGTGGGAAGCGGTTGATATGTTTGGCGATCATGGCTTGTGCGGTTTGCTGGAAGAAGGTGCTCATGGAAAATCCCCTAAATGTCTTGGTGGTAATTTAGGGGATTTTGGGGGGATTTTGCAAAGGTCTCAATATATCAAATTCACTACAACAAAAACCGCCTTCACTGAAGGCGGTTTTTTATTGTATTTCTCCTATTATGAGTTTGGTTAGATAGCATAATTTCTTATCTTCCAAACTCTCAGGCGAATGTCAAAGTCAAATTAGTAAATCTAAAGAATCCTACTTATAAAAGTTACCTTATTAGTTTATCAATTCTGTCGCTAATAGCTTGGCGCGTTTGAAATCGATTTTACCGCTGCCGAGCAGTGGAATTTCGTCTACTAAGAAAATCTCACTTGGCAACATAATCGGTGGAATATTAAGGGTTTTAATCCGCTGTTGGATCTCGCTAAGAGTAAGTTCCGATTTCACTAACAAGACGACAGATTCGCCTTTTTTATCGTCATTAACCGCAGTCGCAACGAATACCGCATCTTCCCCGATTGCTTGACTAAGGTTCGCTTCTACAGCGCCGAGGCTGATCATTTCGCCACCGATTTTAGCGAAGCGGGAATAGCGATCCACAATGGTGACAAAACCATGCTCGTCAATATGCCCTTTATCGCCTGTTTTGTAATAGCGCACGCCGTCCAATTCGGCAATTACCTCAGCGGTTTTTTCGGGGTCGTCGAGATAGCCTTTCATAACCTGCCCGCCACCGATTAAAATCAGCCCGTCTTCACCGGTTTTTAGTTCATTTAAGGTGTCAGGATCAACGATCTTGATGATAGTGCCGGGCAATGGTAAACCGACGGTTCCTTCTTTGGTGAACGTTAGTTCTTTCAGGCTATCCTTTTCAAGGATATTAGGCACATTGACCGCCGCAACAGGAGCGGTTTCGGTGGTGCCGTAACCTTCGTAAATTTCCAAACCGAATTTAAGTCTGAATGCATCTTTTACATCGGTTTTGAGTTTTTCTGCTCCCGCAATCACAATGCGAACATTTTGAAACATTAATGGGTGCAGCTTTTTATTACGCGTATATAAACGGAAGAATGTCGAGGTACCGAATAAAATACTGACACCATGTTTGGCACTCATCTTGCCGATTGTCGCACCGTCGGTCGGATCGGCGACACTGACCATTTTTACTCCTTCGCACAGCGGCAGTAGAGTCGTTACCGTTAAACCGAAGGAATGAAAAATCGGCAAGGAGTTCAGAATCACGTCATCACGTCTGAAATTAAGTAATTCACTGACCTGTTTGATGTTGGTCAGCAAGTTCTTATGACTGAGTTCAATGCCTTTCGGATCTCCTTCGCTGCCGCTGCTAAATAGAATTGTGGCGGTATCATCAAGTTTAACGTCAGCAAAATGGCGTAACTTAATCCACCATTGCGGTGCGAAAAGTGCGGTTAAAAATGCGTGCGTTTTTGCAGTCTTATTTAATCCTTTGGCGATATCTTCCGCAAATAGAAGCTTGTCTGCCAATATGGCATTAAAATCAAAACCTTTGGCGGTTAATTTATCAAGGAATTTTGCCGAGCTTAGCACGGTGTCAATTTGCGCTTTAGCGAGGGCTTTTTGCATAGATTCGGCACTCAGGGTGTAATTGAGATTAACCGGCACTTTGCCCAACACAAACAAAGCCATATTGACGATCGCACCAGCCGCAGAACTTGGTAATAATACGCCGACATGCCGTTGCCCGCGCAGTTTCGTTTTCAACACCTTGGCAAAACTAAGAACCGCCGCAATAAATTTGACGTTATTGAGTTCTGTTCCCTGCGCATCGGCAACACATTCTTTAAACAAATCGGATTTTGCCGATTCCAACCAATGATGGGTAAGCGGCGCTTGCTCGTTAATAAAATGCTCCCAAGCACTGAATGAGAGTTCCACTACTTTTTGTTTCATCGCCACCGCGTCAATAAACCCATTAATCGGTTTGCCGAATGCCACTAACACTTCGCGTTTGCCGCGTTTTTTTGACAATATTTTGTAATGGCTATCGGCGCGCGAGAAACTGCTGCCCCATAAGCCACGTAAATAAAACGGTACGGTAGTGATATTTTCTAAGCCCTCTAATACATGCTCAAAGCCTTTTTGGAATTCATTGATTTGTCCATTATAGCTGATGTGTCCTTCCGGGAATAAGGCAACCACTTCACCGTTTTCAAGATAGCTGCGAATGGTTTGAATCGATTCTTTACTTGCACCGCCACCAATCGGAATTACTTTGAAAATACGCAGAAACCAAGTGAGATACCATTTGTTGTAAATCGGACGATACATCACGAATTTAATAGCGCGCGGGCTTGCTGCTTGCAATACCAGCCAGTCTATCCAGCTGATATGATTACCAAGTAGCAACACACCACCGCTTTGTGGCAGATTTTTTAAACCGTTTACATGGAAACGATAACCAGTTTTTAGAATCGGCAATAATAGTAAGCGGGTAAATAAATGTGGCAGTTGTAACATGGCGTAAAAACTGCCGACTAAGCAAACCAGTGAAGCGAAAATCAATAAATTAGTGGTGGAAAGGCTTAATTTTACAAACAAAATGCTGAGCAATAAAAATGCTACCATCAGCACATTCTGCATAAAATTATTACCCGCCATGATTTTGCCGCTTATAGCTTCAGGCGCGAAATATTGAATGGTTGCGTTTAGCGGCACGATAAATAACCCGCCGAAAAAGCCAAAAGCGAAAGAACAAATTGTTAGGAATAGGTTGCTGTCCGTTAAGGTTAAACAAAACAATGAGATGAAAATCCCGACCGCTCCGACCGGGACAATACCCAATTCAATATGCAGATGTGACATTTTCCCTGCCACATATGAACCGAGAATCAAACCTAGTCCGCTGACGGCAAGAATGGCTTGGATTACAATTGCGTTATCCGCGTGAAAAATCGCTTTATAATGTGCGGGAAACGCCGCCACAATAACTTGCGATACGCCCCAAAATAGACTCAGACCAATTACGCTTAACCAGATATTTTTATTTTGTCTTAAGGTGCGGATATTTTCTTTTAAGTAGTGCAGGCTGGCATATTGTTTGGCGCTAAATTTTTCCTCAGATAACTCCGCCGTTTGAGGGAAAAACGGGATTTTGAAAGCAAAATAAGCTTCCAGTGCGCCGAATGCTATCAAGGCGATACCGATTCCCCACACGCTTTGCAATACCACGTTCGGATCGTTTGAGGCGATATAATGACTTTCAAAAAAGAAAGAAAAGGCAAAGGAGCTGAAAAGAATGGCGATAATGGTTAAGGCTTGTATGATTCCGTTTGCCATTCCAAGCTGTTCGGTTCCCACAATAGATTTAATGATGCTATATTTGGCGGGAGAATAGACTGCACTTTGTGCTGCCAGCAACAGCGTCAAAGCGAACGCCATATAAAATTCACCGATAGCGTAGCACAAGCAAATCAGAGCACTGATGCCGACTGCCGCCAAGGCACTCAAGCGAATTACCTTAGTACGCGAAAATTTATCGTTAATAAACGCTGCCGGTGAGAATAAGAATATAAAAGGTAATAAAATCATGGCGTTAATTAAGGCTGTCAAGATGACTAAAGTGTCGCCGTCAAAACTTTTTAATAATACGTTTTGAATCGTGATTTTATGTGCCAAATCCACGCCCGCATTTAAAAACGCAATCGCCAGATAAGGCAAAAAGCCTGCCATTCTGAGGAGTTTCATAGATTTTCCTTTTGATAAGTGTTAAAGGTTTGCATATTGAATACATAAGGTTTGAGCACCAGAAAAAGATCAAATAAGTGTTTCAGTTTATTATCTCTTTGGCTGGCAAAGTCGGTTTTTGAAATTGCGTCGTTGGCAATAGACAGCTCGAATTCGGCCAGTGCTTTTGCCATTTCGGCATATTTCTTAAGTAAAGACAGCTCCGCCTCATCACAGCGAGAAATCGTCGCCAAAACAGACCGCTCTTTTGGGGTAAACAAACCGTGACGCGGGTTAATAAGCCCGCTTTGTATTAAGTCATTTAGTTCTTGTTCAGATAAATTAAATTGCCGGCAGAGGCTTTCTGCGCTGAAAGTTTCGTTTTCAGCCCCCATAATGACGGAAATGGAAGACAGCAGACTTTCGTAAGGATTGTTTAGGTCAAAGCTCGGTTCGGCAAACAACGCTTTAATTTGTGAAATAGTGGCGTAGAAGTTAGTTTGCAGGTATTTGATAAATTCAATCAGCTGAATGCAACTTTCATCATACAGATGAAAGTTCGGTTTATCTTTCATCGGCTCAGGCAATAACCCTTCTTTCAGATAATATAAAATCGTCGATTTCGGCGTATTACTGCGCTTCACCAATTCATTCATTTTTAACATTGCATTTACCTTATGGTGGAAAGTGCGGTCAGTATAACGCAAATATTTTGGAAAGTATAGAGCGTCGCTTTGCAGTTTGTTGCATTATTATAAGATTTATGAAATATCAATAAATATTGGATTTTATATCCTACTTTACTTTGTTGTGGATAGAGAGTAGGTGAGACTCATAAAACAAAAAAACTAACTAAAACAGCGAGTAACATTTTATTAGGGAATCTCCTTTATTTTTGCCTGAAGCCCTACCATGGCTTTACATTCCGACTCACTATGTTTTCCCGTAATAGCGATGGATTGTAAAAACGCTTTGATATCTTGTAATTGTGAAATTTTTTCTTCCACCAACGTCAGTTGCTTAAGCACTAATTTGTCCGCATGATAATGGTCGGCGGTGTGAAATTTGAGTGCGTTAAGTTGTTTAATATCTTCCAAAGAAAAACCAAGCTGACGACAATTTTTAATAAAAAGAAGTTGTGTCACGCTTTCTTCATCATACGATCGATAACCGTTAGCCTGCCGTTTTGGTTCCGGTAAGATACCTTGTTTTTCATAGTAACGAATGGTTTCTAAGTTAATCCCTGTACGTTTACTCAGCTCATTGACTTTCATTTCTTCCTCCGAAAACAATTTTTGCTATTTTAACAAAAAATACTTGACCGCGTAGTCCCTACGGACTTTAAGCTGTGTATATCAGATAAACAAATTAAATAAGCGAGGAAAACGATGTCACATCAGTACAAACATGGAACGCATTCACACTCCCATGCGCCAACAAATAAAAAGATTTTAAGCGCCAGTTTGGCAATTATCGGTGGCTATATGATCGTCGAGTTTTTAGGCGGATATTATTTTAATAGTCTCGCCCTGATGGCAGATGCCGGGCATATGGCAAACGACAGTTTGTCACTGCTACTTGCTCTTATCGCCCTGTTTTTAAGTGAACAAAAACAAAAATGGATCGCGCTGTTAAACGGTGCTTCACTGATTGTGGTGGCTATATGGATTTTGGTGGAAGCGACAGAACGTTGGCAATACCCAACGACAATGTTGGCGTTGCCTATGCTAGGCGTTGCCATCACTGGACTCTTGGTAAACATTTTCGTGGCTTTGCTGATGATGAAGGGCGATCATGAAAATTTAAATATTAAAGCCGCCTATTTGCATGTATTAGCTGACCTGTTTGGTTCCCTGATAGCAATTATCGCCGGGCTAAGCGCATGGTTGCTGAACTGGCAATGGGTTGACCTTGTTGGCAGTGGTATTTTAAGCCTACTAATATTACGCAGTGGCATTAACGTTGTTCGCCAGGCAGTAACAGTTTATAAAGATAGAATTTAGTAAATACCTTTTAGCGATTAAGGAATGTTAGGGGCTGTGGGTGCCGAGTATATTCAAAGTATCGGCGATCAGAATTGACTGAATACGCAATATCGTTTTATTGCCGGTAAACTTAAAACGAACGCGGTATAAAATAACAAAAATTTATACCGCACTTTTATGGCTATGACCAATTATTTGCTGATACTATCCATCCATTGGAACAACTCGTCCAGATCATAATCCCCCGAATGCGGCACGCCCCACGGAGTTTCATAATCCACCTGTTTGCCTGCCATACGCAGTTTTATCGCAAGTATCGCACTGATGGCGTGCGAGGTATCACGATCAGAAGTACCTGCACGAATGCGCCAATATGCGGTTTTGCCGTGATCCACATAATTCATCGCGTTCATTAACTGAATGACGTGCTTATCTGCCATTTTCCCTTTCTCGCTACTATGTTGCATAGAATAGTCTGTAAAATGCCGATTATTCACGCTTTCCGTACCGAATAAGTTATTTTCACCGGAACTCAAATTCAGCGCATCAAAGGCCGGTGGCGATTTCATGCGTTTTTCCGAGTGAATATAGCCCTCCCAATCAATGTCGCTGACGCCTTCCTTGCTCAGTTTCACCCAAGGTTTATCTTCGAAAGACACACCATTTTTACGGGCCTTATCCGCCGAGCGCACAATGACATTTTTCATATAATCTTTAAAAGAACCGTTGCCTTGCCCATCTAACGTTAAGGCATTGCCTTTTTCATCTGCTAATTTCAGACTATTTAAATAAGATGGAAACGCCGATTTTAGCTGATCGGACACCTGAATTTCCGCTGCCGTTAATGTACCCTCAACTGTGGCTTTTGCTGCTGCCTGCGAATGGTCATTAAAACTTTGCGCATTCAAACGGCTCATGTCCATTCGGCGATAATCGTTCAAGCCGTTAAATTCCCACTCATAAGCGCTGTCGGCGTGTTCCAAATTGGTAATCGGGCAATAGGCGGACACTGCAAAAATGACATCACTCGCCTCTGCCGCGCCGACTTGTTTTAAATACTCAACATAATCCATGCTGTCACCGCTTGCGCCTAACAAAGCGGACAATGCTCCACCTGCGCTGGTGCCGTTAGAAATGATCTTATTAGCATCCCCCGGCATTGCTTCATCGTTAAAATGCAAATAGCGTACCGCCGATTTCAAATCAATAATCGCTGCCGGTGCTTTGCCGGTATATTTGCCGTCTTTCTCCAATGTCCGTCCACGTGCGCCCACACTTGCCACCACATAGCCTTTAGAAAGTGCGGTCAAAATTGCGTTCGGTTTATCACCACTGCCAAAGCCTTTTGCATCATAAGTAGCCGCTTTTGCCGGCATATAACCGCCCACCGAATTCGGCAGGAAAATCGGCGCGCTCTTGGCATTAAAGCCATTGATTTTGCCATTATTAAAATAGGCTTCCGGCACATAAATGTTCAGTGTCTGATAATCCGGCTCAACCGGGTTTTGCACATACACAATTTTTTCAAACGCACGGAATTTCACCGTCTCGCCATTCACTTGCGCCGCTAAAGTACGGTAAGTTTTGGGTGAGAATTTCAAATCATAGCCACTGTCCGTTTTATTGAAATATGGCGCATCCGCCAACGGATCATTCCCCTGCGGCGGATTCGCCATGGACACACCGGAAATTGCCAACCCTACTAACGAAGCCAACCATGTTTTTGCTTGCATAAAGTTCTCCTGTATCAAAGATATATTGATGATTAGATAGACGCATCGTAAATGAGTTCGGCAGAAGAAAATAAAAAAGTGCGGTGGATTTTGACCGCACTTTATCAGATGTTTACTTTAAATAATCTATTTTTAATTCTGATGAGCTTTTAATAATTTTATTACTGACTAAATGTTGAATAATGGCATTCACTTTAGTTACATCATTTTTTATATTACATCTTGATACAATGTCATTTTTAAGGCTTTTGAGTGAAGTCGGTCTTCTTTTAGCCCCGCGACACAATAAATATTTTTCATATTTAAGATAAATCATCCCGCCATCAAATTGAGGATATTGGAATTCATCTCCACTAAGAATAATTATATTTTGTTTGCATAGTACATCAAAAACCCGCTCAATAGCCCATTGACTTAACTTTTCATCTAAACTTTTAATCCCTGTTTGGGAACGAATGCTGTTGCATAACTTACCTTTTTTTCTTGGTAAATGTTCTACTTTCGCTTTTGAAATATAAGCTTGAAACTCTTCAAGGTATTGCTCAATATTAATATTAGCTGTTTTTGATGATTTATCCTCAATTAATTTCATCGGCTCTTCTTCCACATCAGGAAGACTTGGCTTTAGCAAAATACATTTTCTTGGATTACGTTGATTCTGAATAAACTCACAGATTCCCAAGTAGCCGTTGTCTTTTGAAATGACACAAAACTCAATCTTTTTATCCGTTTGCATATCCATTTTGCCTAAATAATAGGCAATGTGAAAATCAAGATTATTCTTCCCTGAGCTCTGAACAGTAATTAATGTGATATTTAATTCGTCATTGAACTTTTCGGAAAGTTGAATAGTTGGCTGATTAGCACCTAAAAAGAGAAAAATCCGTTCATAAAGATGTAAATTCAGATTATCGAGAGAATGAATATTCTCATAATCAATAAAAGCATATTTCATGATTTTGGTTCCATAAAAAGAACAAATAATAAAGTGCGGTCGTTTTTTTAACTATTTTTCTTAAACAAAAGCCACCTGCTTACGACAGGTGACTTTATGTTATTTTTACGCCTTCTTCAAAAACTCCGATTTCAGCATGATTTTGCCGCAATCCACGTTGTGATCGCCTCGGGCGAGGCGGATGCCTTTAAATTTGGTGCCTTTCTTTAATACTTCAGAGGAGCCTTTGAGTTTGAGGTCTTTGATGAGCAGCACATCGTCGCCATCGGCGAGGAGATTGCCGTTGCTGTCTTTGACGATGAGTTGATCGTCATCATGCTCCTCGGCTTCATTGCCGGTCCATTCGTGGCCGCAGTCCGGGCAGACAAATTGGATTGAATCGTGATAAGTGTTTTCGCCTTTGCAAGATGGGCAAATAGGGTATTCCATGTGTTTCCTCGTTTTAAATGAAATGATACAAACCTGCCATTGTAACATATTTGACGAATAGACCTATCAACTCGATGTTGATGTAGCCAAAGATCATGTCAATAATGTTTTTTGATATAATTTAACTTAACTATTGTGCGTCATTACAATGCTTAAAGCCCTTGTGAAAACTGATGCTTAGTTAGCGAGCTGTGCTGTTAAAGCATCATGCAGCAATTTTTACTGTATTCTAGGAGAAAATATGAATCCGAAATTTCAACCTTTATTTCAACCTTATACGCTCAACAACGGCGTAGAGATTAAAAACCGCTTGGTGGTTGCCCCTATGACCCATTTCGCTTCAAACAAAGACGGTACGCTTGGTGAACAGGAACGCCGTTTTATCGGCAATCGTGCTGGCGATATGGGGATGTTTATCCTTGCCGCAACGCTTGTGCAGGATGGTGGGAAAGCATTCCACGGGCAACCTGAAGCCGTTCACGAATCACAACTTGAGAGCCTAAAAGCTACGGCAGGCATTATCAAAGCTCAAGGTGCAAAAGCTATTTTGCAACTACATCACGGTGGTAAACAATCAATAACCGAGTTGCTCAACGGCAAAGATAAAATCTCAGCAAGCGCCGATGATGCGACCGGCACGCGCGAAGCAACGCATGAGGAAATTCTTTCTCTCATTGATGCCTTTGGCAAAGCTACGGATCTTGCGATTCGCGCGGGGTTTGATGGCGTGGAAATTCACGGTGCGAACAATTATCTGATTCAGCAGTTCTATTCCGGACATTCTAACCGTCGTAGCGATGAATGGGGCGGCTCACGTGAAAAACGTATGCGTTTTCCGTTAGCGGTGATTGAAGCTGTTGTTTCGGCAAAAGCTAAACACAATGCGAATGATTTTATTGTCGGCTATCGCTTCTCACCTGAAGAGCCCGAAGAATTGGGTATTACAATGGAAGACACGCTGGCGCTAATTGATGTGTTGAAAGAACAACCGTTGCAATATCTGCATATTTCATTATGGGATTTCTACAAAAAAGTACGCCGTGGAGCAGACCCCGCCGCTTGTCGTATTCAATTAGTACACCAGCAAATCGGCGGTAAATTACCGCTTATCGGTGTGGGCAATATTTATACGGCGGATGAGATGTTGGAAGCCTTCAATACCGGCTGGGCGGAATTTATCGCATTAGGTAAAACCGTGATGGTGAACCCTGATATTGCTACCCGTATTTTAAATGGCGAAGAGAGTAGTATTCAACGAGCTATCGATCCTGAACAAGCCGACCATTACGGTTTCTCTGATACATTGTGGAATTTTACCATAAGCGGTACGCAAGCATGGTTACCGCCATTGAAAGGACAAGAGGCGAAGATCATAGATATTTAAAAGAGAAACGGAAGCTTTGGCTTCCGTTTTTTGTTTGCAAAATCTCGATAAAAATCCACCGCACTTTTTAGCCAGCCAACGTATAACATAAAGTGCATTTGCCGGTGTCGTGCGGTCAGTTTACCGCAATAATGCTATTCATGATTTTTCTTTGCTAAAAGCGATTGAATCTCAGCCGTCATATTGTCAAACATCTCGTAACGCTTGCGATACATGGAACGCTTCTTACTCTGAATTTCCTCTAACGGACGGCGTTCAAGTACGGTTGGAATTTGCCAATAATCTTCCACTAATGTGCTTTCGCACTCCTGCCAAAATTCATCATAGTTAAACAATAATTTTGCCGAGTCGTTCCAACGATATTTCGCTTGACGTTTATGCGGAATACCTTCCAAACGGCAATTTAATGTTTCCGCCAGAACTTTAAAGGCGTTCACTAACATAAACATCGGGCGCACGCCATGTAATGCTTTCGTCGCTTGGCGTACCAAATCCTGCGCTTCCTCGCCTTTTGGTCCTTGAATTGAGGAGACCAACAAACGATTATCCGCTAAAAAGGTAAAACCGGCAGAATAAATAGTGCGTTGATTCCCATCCGTTAAACCGACAGCAAAAAAGCCTTCAAAAGGATCAATGTGATTTAGCGTTAAATTCAGCCTCAACTCATCTGTTAACTGTGATAACAATACGGGTTGTTGTGCAATTAATCTTTCACATGATGTCACGCCGAATTTTTTTTCTGCCACGGCAAAATTAGTTCTAATTGCCTGCAAACGTTGCTCTGCGTTAAAAGCTTTATCGCAATATTGGCGCAATAAAGCATTTACCCGATACGGATATTCGGTAAAAATCGGCTGCCACAACGGGTTATTATTAATAAAATTCACAAGAGCTTTGCATTGCCTGGCGAAAGCCAAGCGGCGTGTCCGATAACGCAACCATTCCCGCAACAATTTTAATTTTCGTTTTTCGACGGGAAACATCTCGTAAAAGGTAGGGAAATGGAAATCCATAACTATAAACCTCAAAAATTGATTCGATAGATAAATTAGGCGCCGGATTATAGCAAAAAGCCTTTTTATTTTAAAAGCGCCCATACGCCATAAAAAACACGCCAAAAAAGGACCGCACTTTGAGCTGTAGCCCTTAAAACTCCGAGGTGTTAAAGAAGGCGCTTTCATCAGAATGCAATGCGTTTTTTTCCGCTTGTTTACGCAACGTTTTTTTGTAACCTTCTGCTAAAGAGGGACAGTCGAGGGCCTGCTCCAGTAGTGTAGTATTTAAAGTTTTGGCGGGCTGGGCAAGTAATTGGTGTACGGCCTTTATGGTTAATTTGGGATAAGGGCGTGCCAATAGTATCAAACGATCTCCCTGGTGAATCACGCCGGTTTGCAACACCCGCGCATACCAACCCACCAAGCTTTGTTCCACCACCACTTTGCGCGTGTCGTTATTTTCAGTATTTTTCGATAAAGTATTGCACGGTTTGCGTGGCTGGCACACTTCCACAAGCACTTCGCCAATTCGAAACTGATCGCCCACACACACATTTTCTTCGTCTAGTTCCGATACTACAAAATTTTCACCAAAACGCGAATCTTGCAAATAATCATATTCCAAGCCCAAAAGTGCGGTCAGTTTTTCCAGTGTTTTTTGTCCATTGAAAAACACTGCTTTGTCTATTCCGCCATGGTGTGTTTTATCGCCTACTTCATCACCAATCGGTCCCAGCGTATTCAGTGTAACCTGCGGAACGGCTTGCTTACGAATTGCAGTATAAAGTTGGTTGCCGTTTAATAAAGTAAGCGTTGTTGCGCCGGTGATTTTCACGGCTAAAATTTGGCTCATAATATGTTCTCCATTAAGTAATTTTAAGCTGTTATCATAGCAGAAAGTGATCTGCCCCCCAAAAGTTGGACAGGTTAGTTAACTTAAATATTGAGCTCGGTATTGCACCGGGCTCAATCCTTTTAAACCAAGTTTAATTCGTTTTTGATTGTAATACACCAAATATTCTTCAATCTCTGCCTGTAATTCAGCAATTGAATGATAAGTCCGAGAGCAAAAGCACTCTGATTTTAATATTGCAAAAAAGCTTTCAATCACCGCATTATCGTAGCAATTTCCTCAGCGGCTCATACTTTGTATCGCTTTTCCTTTCAACATATTTATCCATTCCGCCGTGCCATACAATACGCCTTGGTCGCTATGAATAATCGGGTGTTCTGTTGGTTTAAGACGGCGAAGCCCTTGTTCTGGCATACTTTTCACCAATGAA
>CAJPST010000049.1 GCA_905373425.1 uncultured Mesocricetibacter sp. | reverse complement strand
CTCATCCGCCGGAATATTCGGAATAGTCAAGGCGATTTGATTGAGCTCCGCCAATACATCATCCAGTTTTGCTTTCGCCATACTGAGCTCAATCCCCATATCATCCACTTCAGCAAGTAAAGACTCAATATTCTCACCGCGGGCTTTAGCCGCACCAATCGCTTTTGAGCGACTATTACGTTCCGCCTGTAATGTTTCGGTTTTTACTTGCAAAGATTTACGTTGTTCTTCCAAATCGCTTAACTTTGCCGTGTCCAACACGAAATTACGTTTAATTTTCAGTTTTTCAGCGATTTCCGCCAGATTATTGCGCAATAAATTCGGATCGATCATTTTTACTTACCTATTTCTCTTATCTGTTGTTTTTCTTGGGAATTTAAACTCAGATTATTGTAGCTTGGTTCAAAGAAATAAACCAGTTTAAAAATCAGTGTTTTTTATACCGCACTTTTCTTTTGAGGTTGATGTTTATAGCGAACATTGGAGCTTTGTTTATCCTGCTCGCGCAACCAATCCAGCTTTTCTTTAATTTTTAATTCCATTCCACGATTGGTCGGCATATAAAGCTCAACATCACGCAAGGCTTCCGGAAAATAATTTTCTCCTGCAGCATACGCTTTGGGTTCATCGTGAGCATAACGGTATTCAGCGCCATAACCAAGTTCTTTCATTAGCCCGGTTGGTGCATTGCGCAGGTGTTCCGGCACATCATAATCAGGGCTTTCCGCTGCCAGTTTTTTGGCAGCATCGAACGCCTTATACACCGCGTTACTCTTCGGTGCAACAGCAAGATAAACTATTGCTTGTGCAATGGCTCGCTCGCCTTCTGCCGCTCCAACTCGGGTAAAACAATCCCACGCCGCGAGTGCCACCTGCATGGCTCGTGGATCTGCATTACCCACATCTTCCGAAGCAATCGCCAACAAACGGCGAGCCACATACAGCGGATCTCCCCCTGCCGTAATAATGCGGGCATACCAATATAATGCAGCATCCGGAGCGGAACCTCGCACAGATTTATGCAACGCGGAAATTAAATCGTAATAGCGATCTCCCTGTTTATCAAAACGAGCCTGCCGTTCGCCTAATACTTCGGTTAATAAAGTGCGGTCGATTTTTTTGCCATTTTGCGACTCCTGCGCCATGTCCACCATTAATTCAAGACAGTTCAGCGCCAAGCGAGCATCACCGTTAACGTACTCCGCCAACCAAGTTAATAAATTCTCTTCAAAAATCAACCGCTCTTTTCCTAGCCCACGCTCTTCATCAGTAATGGCTTGTTGCAGCACTTGTTCCACATCGGTAGTGGTCAGGGATTTAAGAAGATAAACTCTCGCTCGTGACAATAATGCGCTGTTTAGTTCAAAAGAGGGATTTTCAGTCGTTGCACCGATAAAAATTATCGTGCCGTCCTCGATATGCGGTAAAAAGGCATCTTGCTGACTTTTATTAAAACGATGAACTTCATCTACAAAGAGAATAGTGCGGCGATCAGCAAGGCGGTTTTGGCGTGCACGCTCAATAGCCTCACGAATGTCTTTTACTCCACCGGTAACCGCAGAAATCCGTTCCACTTCGGCATTAATACGGTTGGCTATAATTTCCGCCAATGTGGTTTTACCCGTTCCCGGAGGCCCCCACAGAATCATGGAATGGATATGACCTGCTTCAATGGCTTTGCGTAATGGCTTGCCCACTCCGACCAAATGCTGTTGGCCACAGTATTGTGCTAATGTGGTCGGTCGCATTCTGGCAGCAAGCGGGCGAAAATCGTTCTGAGTAAAATCAAAGCTGAGGTTAGACATTATGCCTCTTACTATCCTTTAGCCTATTTTTTCTTTTTCCGCTGATCGTCAAATTCTACACCTTTCGGCATTTTAAATTGGAACAGGTCATTGGATAAATTGTCATTCGTGATATTGCGTAAAATATATAAATTGGATTGATCATCTTTTTCAATCGTACTAAAACCTTTGAGAACGCCGTTTTCACCAATCCGTACATCAAATTGTTTGATATTGCTATTTTTTGCTTTAGGTTTAAGCACAAAGGTTTCGCCACTCTGCTCTACGGAATATTGATCCCAATGGGCTTTTTCGTTACTGGTCAACAAAACGAACGGTGTGTTATTTACCGCATCCGTCACCCAATTTGCTGTAACCTGTTCAACAAAAGGATCGTAAAACCACAATGTTTTACCATCGGAAACAATTTTAGTCTCCTGCGGCGTTTTATTATCCATACGGAACAAGTTCGGGCGTTTAATCTGAATTTTGCCACTTCCTTGTTGCACTTGATCACCCGTAGCGGAGCTAACATTTTGAGTGAATTCGGCACTGAAGGAGTTCACTTTCTGTAAACGCGCCTGCAATTCTTCCGCCGGTCCGGCCCACACGGTTGAACTGAAGAGCAAAGCCAAAAGAGCGGTCATTTTAAAGTTTGTTTTTTTCATTCTACTTTCCTTTTTTAATAATCAGTATTCGGATTACGCGAGAGCAACTCCCGTTTTCCGTTGCGCATTTCAGACACAATGCCCTGTTCTTCCATTTGTTCCATAATGTTTGCCGCTCGGTTAAAACCGATTTTCAAACGTCGTTGGATAAAGGAAGTGGAGGTTGTTCCTGTATTAACGACAATTTCAACGGCGCGATCAAAAAGCGGATCTAATTCATCAGAACCACCGTTGGATACAAAATCATCATCGTCATTCTCGTCCTCTGCGCTTTCTAAAATTGATGGAATATAATTCGGTTTTCCGCGCGCACGCCAATCGTCTGCAACTCGTACCACTTCATCATCGGACATAAAGGCACCATGGACGCGAATTAAGTCTGTTGTACCGTTGCCTAAATAAAGCATATCGCCCTTACCCAGCAAGGCTTCTGCTCCATTTTGATCCAAAATTGTACGAGAATCGTTACGTTGCACAACCGTAAATGCAATTCGACTCGGAATATTAGATTTAATCAATCCCGTAATGACATCAACGGATGGGCGCTGAGTTGCCAAAATCACGTGAATTCCAATAGCTCTCGCTTTTTGTGTTAAACGCGCAATTAATTCTTCGATTTGCTTCCCAGCCACCATCATCAAATCGGCGAATTCATCAACAATTAACACAATGTAGCTTAACTTTTCTAAAGCAGGAGGCATGGTATCCATGGAATCGCCCGGCTTCCAGGTTGGATCGGGAATAGGCAGATTCATCGCCGCCGCTTCATCAATTTTTTCGTTATATCCCTCAATATTACGCACACGCAGATAGGACAATAACTGATAGCGACGCTCCATTTCGTCCACGCACCAACGCAGAGCATTCGCTGCTTTTTTCATATCCGTCACTACTTCGGTTAATAAATGCGGAATACCGTTATAAATTGACAGCTCTACGACTTTCGGATCGATCATGATAAATTTCACCTGCTCCGGCGTAACACGATATAACAGGCTTAAAATCATAGTATTGATACCGACGGATTTACCTGAACCGGTAGAACCTGCCACGAGTAGGTGCGGGGTTTTCGCCAAATCAATCACTACTGCTTTACCACTAATATCTTTACCTAACGCCATCGGCAAAATGGCTTTGGATTGACGAAACTCATTACTCTCCAAAACATCACGCAAAGAAACCGTTTGGCGACGATCATTCGGAGTTTCAATACCGATATACGGCTTACCGGGCACGACATCTGCCACCCGAATGGAACTGAGCATCAATGCACGGGCTAAATCTTTATCGATATTTGTCACTTTTGAGGCTTTCACCCCTGCTTCCAACTCTAGTTCATAACGAGTAACTACCGGGCCGACCAACACATCCATCACTTTGGCTTTAATATTAAAATTACGCAATTGCTGTTCAATACGTTTAGAAGTTTCCAATAATTCGGCACGCGTAATATCTTGCGCCGCAACCGGGCGACGATCCAATAAATCCAAAGCCGGCAACGGCGTAGTCGGTTTCTTTGCGTTATTTGTCTTTGGTTGCAACAGCGGATGAATCAAGCTGTTTTCATACGGCTTATAGGATGGAGCACTTTTTGCCACTTCCTTTTCGATTTCCGCTTCTTGCCGGCCTTGTTTCGTGTTGGATACGCTAGCGGGCGCAGCAGAAAGTGCGGTCAAATTTTCCGCTGTTTTTTCAATTGCATGTTTTTCACCAACTTCAGGTAACACCAGTTTTACAGTCGGGATCGCACTCTGCTCAATAACTGCATTTTCCGATTCCTGTAAAATAACCGCCGGCTCATTAGGCTGTAAAAAATCCGGAGTTGGCGTAATTTTCACTTGTGGCAATTCATCCTGTTCCAATGCAAAGCCGCTAAATTGATTTTCATCATTTGGTATGCCAGCCGCTTGTTCCGTATTCAATCCGGTGATTTTAATACCTTGTAATTCCGTATTATGTTCTGTTTCAAGCGTCATAACATTTGGCGTAATAAGGCCAGTCTCACCTTGTTCTAGTGGTATATCACTTCTACTTGCCAAATTAGCTGCTTCATCAGCTTGTATGTTTTGTGTTAAATTCTCCGTTGCCGTTTCAATTTCTGAAGCCGATTCGTCATGGTTCTCCTCATTTTTCAGAGTAACCCAATGATAAAATCGGATTAATAGAAAAATTAAAGATGCGCCGGAACAAAAAATAAAGCCAAAAACAAAAGTGATGATACCAAATACTATCACTCCAACAATATCTATACTCGGTTGCAGACTTTTTACCAAACTTGCGCCTAACACACCACCGGACAGATGATAATTAGAGTCATCAAACAATAAAGCACACAACACGGTTAAACCGCATAGTAACAGGGAAAAACCAATTAAACGTACACAAAAACGCATCGCAGTTAAACCATGCGTACGACGGGAACGGATAAAATAAATCGGCGTAATCAACAAAACAAAAGGAATTAAATTACCCACTTGTCCAAACAAAACAAACAACAAATCAATAACCCAAGCCCCGAATTTGCCTGCTTTATTCAACACTTCAGTCTGAAAACCGGATACAGACCAAGCGCTGTCGAAAGGGCTATAACTTGACCATGCAATAATCAGGTAAAAACCTAATAACGCCGTTAAAGCGAAACAAAATTCAACCAAATATTCCTTCGGGGTAAAATTTTCCGTTATTTTTTTTATCATTTGTTACTTCTACTTCTTCTTTCAATAAATTCCGTTACTTTAACTGTAAATAATTGGTTTGTTTGACTTCTTCCATTACCACATAAGTGCGTGTGTCATTCACGCCGGGCAAACGTAACAATGTGGTGCCAAGTAATTTACGATATGCCGCCATATCTGCCACTCGGGTTTTTAACAAATAGTCAAAATCACCTGATACCAAATGGCACTCCTGAATTTCATCTAACTGTTGCACGGCCGCATTAAATTCTTCAAAAACATCAGGCTTCCCACGAACTAAGGTAATTTCCACAATAACCAATAGTGGCGAATCCAGCAATTCGGGATTGAGCAATGCACGATACCCCATGATTACCCCTTGTTTTTCGAGGCGTTTTACCCGTTCCAAGCAAGGAGTCGGTGATAATCCAACTTTCTTTGACAAATCAATGTTGGAAATTTTACCGTTACGCTGCAACTCGTTGAGAATTTTGATATCAATTCCATCAAGAGCCTTAGTCAATTTTTTATCCATAAAATTCACCGTTGTGAAAAGAAGAAAATAAATTCGAGATATTTGCGATTGAGCATATTTTCAGACAGCATTATCTTACACTATTTTGCCGGTCTTTTTAATAATCCGCATAAATCAGAAATTATCCAATACCACCAATGCATCAGACAATTTTTTCACCGTAAAAACATCCATATTTTTCACCGCACTTTTCGGCTTATTAGCGAAAGGTACAATAGCCCGTTTAAATCCATGTTTAGCTGCCTCGGAAATTCGCTCTTGACCGCTTGGTACCGGACGAATTTCACCGGCCAAGCCGACTTCACCGAATACTACTAAATCCTGCGGCAACGGGCGGTTACGAAAACTGGAAATTAACGCAAGCAACAACGCCAAATCCGCTCCGGTTTCTGTGACTTTTACACCACCTACTACATTCACAAAAACATCCTGATCTGACATTTGTAATCCACCGTGGCGGTGCAACACAGCAAGTAACAGCGCAAGGCGGTTTTGCTCCAATCCCACGGCTACTCGGCGCGGATTAGCTAACATGGAATGATCCGCTAACGCCTGAATTTCTACCAACAAGGGACGGGTGCCTTCCCATAAAACCATCACTGAACTACCCGAGGTCTGTTCTTCCCCTCGACTAAGAAAAATCGCCGACGGGTTTTTTACTTCGCGCAAGCCTTGTTCCGTCATAGCAAATACCCCTAGTTCGTTTACCGCACCAAAACGGTTTTTATGACTACGCAGCGTGCGATAACGGGAATCAGATTCGCCCTCCAGTAGAATCGAACAGTCAATACAATGCTCTAACACCTTAGGGCCTGCCAAAGTTCCGTCTTTTGTAACATGGCCGACCATAATAATTGCCACCTGGCGGGTTTTGGCATAACGAGTCAAAAACGAGGCACATTCACGCACTTGCGCCACAGATCCCGGACTAGACTGAATATCTGCCAGATGCATTACTTGAATAGAATCAATCACAATAATTTGTGGTTTGAGCTGATCAGCAAGATTACAAATTTGCTCTACGGAAGTTTCCGATAGCATATTCAGTCGCTCAGGTGGCAACCCCAAACGGTTGGCTCGCATCGCCACTTGTTGTAACGATTCCTCGCCCGTCACATAAAGTGCGGTCATATTTTGTGCCAATCCACACATTACCTGTAATAATAAAGTAGATTTCCCGGCCCCAGGATGACCGCCGATTAAAATCGCACTACCGGGCACAATTCCTCCGCCCAGCACTCTATCCAATTCATTAAACCCACTACTGAAGCGCGGCATTTCCTGAAGGCTGATTTCGCTTAAGGTTTGAATTTTTGCACGGGTTTCGCCCGCATAACCGCTAAAGCGATCGCCTTTGGATGGTTGCTGTACTGAAACCATGCGAACTTCACTGATGGTATTCCATGCTTTACAAGCGGAACACTGCCCTTGCCAACGGGAAAACTCTGCACCGCAATCATTGCATACATAGGCTTTTTTGGGGGTTTTAGCCATTTTGTTTCACCGTTAATCTAATCAAATTAAGCATACGTTTCACATATTGTGCCTGATGTAATAATTTCATTAATTTACTCATTGCCAAACGATTATCTTTATTTTCACTGTGCAAGCGAATGATGTCGCGAATTTGCTCAAACAGATAGATATGACTTTCGATCAGTTCAATTAAAATATCCTGCACCGATTCGGCTTGTTCGGTTTTTAATGTTGTTTCAAAAAAACGGCTGTTTTCCGAATAATAATGATACAAATTGAAAAAGGCGCTGATTCGCTCTACCGTGCGAAGAAAATCTGCCGCGAAATAATCAATACCGACCATTATGGTTTCTTCAATCAACTGTTGTTCCATATTAAAAAGTGCGGTTAATATTTCTTGCGTTTTTTCGACCGCACTTTCACCGGCAGCCGTTTTTTCTAAGGCACTTAATTCACTCCACTTGCTTATCCAATCGGTTAATTGCCGCCCTTTTCCTGCAATTAATTGATAGCCGCGTTGCGCTTTACTCACCGAACTCAGCCGAATGCCGTCGTTAAGGCTTAATCCGCCAACGAAAGTTAATAAATCACTAAGTTTTCCCTGCTTCAGCTCAAATTCCACTTCATCAATCGGCTCCCTTCTGCCCGTTGCTCTAATTTCCCCCTGATCCAACGCAATTTCAATTTCCGCCCCATTAGCGCATTCTACCAACCACATGCGGCGAGTAAAATCTGTACTAAAAACGGGAGATAACGCCAAGTCTGTTGTGACATCCAGCTCGGGAAATTGTTTCAATCCACTTAAATCCGGCGTTTCGGAATTCAGTTCAATATTGTATTCCGGACGAATATGCAAACCACCCGTCACACAACCGCCGGTTTTTAAGGTTAAGGTAAAATGTTCGTCTTGGCGACGCACCCGTAATCCCATTTTTCTCCGTGAAAAATAACCCTCATGCGTGTCATAATAACAATTTCCCAAAAAAATCGTCTCTTGTTTAAGCACTCGGAAATTGCTGATTTCCCGAGCTAAAAAATCGGCAAATTGTTGATTAACGACTAATTTTAATTCTACTTCATCGGTCATTTAAAACCCCTTCTTATTCAATCGGATAAACACGCTTGGTTTAATTTTAATAAAAAAATTTCCTGTTATTATAAATCTTTTTTCATTTAAAACCGTGAATTTTTAATTTACAGCCTTAATTTACATAAGGTAATATGCTTGCGAAAATTTTACTAACAACCTTTGGAGTTCTTTTCTTATGGCAATTAATAATATTTTAGGATTATTTGCACATTCACCTCTGAAACCATTACAAAAACATTCCGATAAAGTTACCGAAGCCTGTAGCTTACTGGTTCAATTTTTTGAAGCAATATTTGCTGAAGATTGGGAAAAAGCGGAAAAAGTTCGCCTGCAAATTTCTGAAGCAGAGCGTATGGCGGACACTCTTAAGCGTGAGATTCGTCTAAAATTGCCACGCGGGTTGTTCTTACCAATTGATCGCAGAGATTTGCTTGAATTAGTTACTCAGCAGGACAAACTTGCCAACTACGCTAAAGACATTTCAGGCAGAATGGTTGGCCGCCAATTCGGTATTCCAGAAGTGATGCAGGAAGATTTCATGAAATTTGTGTGCCGTAGTTTGGATGCTACCGTGCAAGCACATCGTGTGATTGAGGAAATGGACAAATTGTTGGAAACAGGTTTTCGCGGGCGGGAACTGACTTTCGTTAACACGATGATTACTGAGTTGGATACTATTGAAGATGATACGGACCAAATGCAAATTAAATTGCGTTTAATGTTACGTAATGTCGAATCTGAATATAATCCGATTGATGTTATGTTTTTATATAAAATCTTTGAATGGATCGGTGTACTGGCAGATCAGGCTCAGCGTGTAGGGTCACGTATTGAATTAATGCTAGCCCGTTCATAATCAATAAAAAATAACACAGGGGAAAGACTATGGAATTACTCAATGAATATGGCACGATATTTGTTGTAATTACCGCAATTTTCGGTTTATTAATGGCGTTCGGTATTGGCGCCAACGATGTGTCAAATGCAATGGGGACCTCTGTCGGATCGGGAACAATCACTGCCAAACAGGCAATTATAATTGCTATGGTGTTTGAATTTGCCGGGGCATATTTAGCCGGTGGTGAAGTAACCGAAACCATTAAAAGCGGTATTATCGATCCGATGGAATTCGTTGCCGAACCCGATGTATTGGTGTTGGGAATGATGAGTGCCTTACTTTCCGCCGGATTATGGCTATTAATCGCATCATTTATGGGGTGGCCGGTATCTACTACCCACTCGATTATCGGAGCAGTTATTGGCTTTGCATGCGTCACTGTTGGACCGCACGCTGTAGAATGGGGAAGAATTAAAGGAATTGTAGGAAGTTGGTTCATTACGCCGGTCATTGCCGGTCTTATTGCTTACACTATATTTACCAGTACGCAAAAATTCATCTTTGATACGGAAAGCCCTCTAGAAAATGCCAAAAAATTTGGGCCTTATTATATGGGCTTGACATCCTTTATTCTGACTATCGTTACCATTACCAAGGGATTAACTCACGTCGGTTTGCATTTGACTAGTATGGAAACTTTCCTGATCTCTTGTGCAATCAGTGCATCAAGTATTATCTTTTGTCACTATTATTTTCGTAGCGAATCATTTAAAAATCGTGTTCAAGGCGGTACTTTCGGCGGAGTAGAAAAAGTATTCAGTATCTTAATGTTGTTAACCGCCTGTTCAATGGCTTTTGCTCATGGTTCAAACGATGTGGCGAATGCAATCGGACCATTGTCTGCTGTCGCTTCTATTGTTGAACACAATGGGGAAATTGTTGCTAAATCTCAGTTAGCTTGGTGGATTCTACCTTTAGGGGGCACGGGTATTGTTGCCGGTTTAGCCGTTATGGGCTATAAAGTAATGGGTACTATCGGAACAGGAATTACGGATTTAACGCCAAGTCGTGGTTTCTCGGCGGAATTTGCCACGGCGATCACAGTAGTGGTTGCATCCGGCACCGGGCTACCGATTTCTACTACGCAAACTTTGGTTGGTGCAGTATTAGGAGTCGGATTTGCTCGTGGTATTGCGGCACTAAATTTAACGGTTATCCGTAATATCTTTGCTTCATGGATAATTACCCTGCCGGCAGGTGCATTCTTTGCAATTATTATTTATTATATAATGAGTGCTATTTTTCGTTAATTCGGAAAAAATATCATCGGGTGCGAACGTTTATTCGCACCCATTGTCATAATATAATAGCTTTACGTATAACATCTTAATCTTAGTTTTTATTCATAAATCTATTTAATTTTTTATTTGCAAGGACGTTGATTATGCAAAAATGGTTAAAATTTATTGTTTCTTCTGCATTATTAGGCTTATCCGTTCAAGCCGCACAAGCCGAAACAAAATATGTTACCGAGAACTTAACTACCTTTGTTCGCAAAGGCGCGGGCGATAATTATAAACTGGCAGGCACGGTAAAAGCAGGTGAAAAAGTAACCGTACTACAGCAACGTGAAAAATACAGTTTAATTCGTGATGAAAGTAATCGTGAAGCATGGATCTTAAACAGTGAACTAACTTCTACCCCGAGCAGCAAAGACGAAAACCCACGTCTGCGAGCACAAGTACAAGAATTAACCACTAAACTCAATCGTTTAGATAGTGACTGGCAACAGCGTACTACCGAAATGCAACGTCGTACTAAGCAAGCAGAAGAACAAAGCAGCAAATTACTGGAAGAAAATTCTCAATTAAAGCGTGAGTTGGATACATTCAAAAATAAAAACCGTGACTTGGAAGCCATGCTTGATGCAGGCAAACGTGAAATTGCCATCCAATGGTTTATCTATGGCGGTGCGGTATTAGGTGTGGGCTTGTTACTCGGTCTAATCATTCCGTTAATTATTCCGAAACGTCGTCGCAATACCGGCGGTTGGGCATAATCCCCCTTTTGCTATGCAAATTTATTTGGTTGGAGGAGCTGTACGGGATCAGCTCCTCAATTTGCCTGTTAAAGATCGTGATTGGGTTGTTGTCGGGTCAACACCACAAGAACTAATCGCACAAGGTTATCAACAAGTAGGTAAAGATTTTCCCGTTTTTCTCGAACCGCACAGCAAGGAAGAATATGCCCTTGCTCGCACCGAACGCAAATCCGGTTCCGGTTATACCGGATTTATCTGCGATTTCTCTCCCGAAATTACGCTTGAGCAGGATTTAATTCGTCGTGATCTGACCATTAATGCCATCGCACAAGATCAGCAAGGCAACTTACATGACCCCTATCACGGAATTGCCGATTTAAACAATCGCACTTTACGCCACATATCCGACGCTTTTGCCGAAGATCCGTTACGAGTTTTACGTGTTGCCCGTTTTGCCGCCCGCTATCATTATTTAAATTTTACGATTGCCAACGAAACGCTTCAACTAATGAAACGGATTACCGATGCCGGCGAATTAGAATATCTGACTGAAGAACGTGTTTGGTTAGAAACAGAAAAAGCTCTGAACGAACAGAATCCTGAAATTTATTTTGAGACATTGCGTCAAATAGGTGCGCTAAAAGTACTTTTCCCCGAACTGAACGCATTGTACGGTATTCCCAATCCTCCACAATATCATCCCGAAATTGACAGCTTTATTCACTCGATGATGGTGCTTCAGCAAGCCGTATCACTCACCCAACAAAACGGTTGTCATAAAAGTGCGGTACGTTTTTCCGCCGTTTTGCACGACCTTGGTAAAGCGCTAACCCCTAAAGAGATTCTTCCCCACCATTACGGTCATGAAGCGCGAGGATTACTACCAGCGCGAAATTTATGTAACAGGTTAAAAGTACCGGTTTATTTCCGAGAACTTGCCGAACTCACTTGCGAATACCACACACACATTCATAAAGCCTTTGAGCTCAATCCAAAGACAATTTTAAATTTATTCAATCATTTTGATGTATGGCGCAAACCTCAACGCTTTGCTGAATTTTTAGTGGTATGCGAAGCGGATGCTCGCGGTCGTCAGGGGTTTGAGCAAACGCCCTATCCGCAAAGGAAGTTTATATGGATGCTCTATGAAGTAGCACTTACGGTTGACGTACAACAAATTATCGCCGAAGGTTATCATCAACAAGGCATTCGTAGTGAATTGAATCGTCGTCGCAAATTGGCTATCGAGCAAAAACGCGCTGAAATCCGACCGCTCTTTTTATCTTGAAAATGAATTATTTCGCCCTTGGCTAAGTTTTGTTCGGAAGAAAACGACAACCTGATTGCTACAAACCAAGGGGTATAAGAGTAAAAACAAGATAATTCAATCAGATATACTAAATATAAAAAAGACAATAACCATTTGTGCAAATTGAGCTTTTTCATTTTTAAAGTGTTTCAAATTTAGCTAAGCAGAAAAAATGCTTATTACTTTACTAATTTAAGTGAAA
>CAJPST010000048.1 GCA_905373425.1 uncultured Mesocricetibacter sp. | reverse complement strand
TTGAGCATTCTAATCTAAATGAAAGATTTAGTCGTTATCTAGTACAGCCCCTTAAAAATTAATGCTATAATCCCCAACATAGCTCAATCAATTCCTATATTGCTAGGAGATCCTATGAAAAGATTTGCAATTCTCACATTAATCAGCTTGTTTTGTATTGGTTGTTCACAACCAAAACTATTACAAAATCAAGAATTACAGCAACAAGATAGATACTTAAAAGTGCTAAATGGCCAAAATCCTATTTATCTAGATAAATCAAGCATCAGTGTTAATTCTGATAACTCCAATGAGCTGTCATACTATTTAATAACTAATATAAGCTCATCTGATCGAGATCTAAAAGGCACGTCGATGAAAAAACTAACAAAGGTAAATTGTGCAGATAAGACGGCTATACTCAGCGCAAACAATCAGTTTGAAGTATATACTGAGTTCTTTGCTCAAGGTGAAAAACTTTTCGACATCCCCGAAAAGGCACAAAAAATAGAAATGCCAAATATCACTCCTTTATCTCTCATATCAGCAAAAGTTTGCCAATATGCTGGAAGGAAATTTGGAGAAAAAGAAAATGCACTCATCGAAATGCGGAAAAATTTAGAAAAACAATCAGAAACTAAACATTAATATGTAACCGCCTCTTACTAAGAGGCGGTTACATTACTTAACTTTAAATATTTCTTTAAGAGCCTCTAAAAAGCCATTAAATTTATTCTCAGCTTTATCTTTACGTACACACTCGCCTTCGTATGTTTTACTAAGAGACTGAACTACCGAAAATCTATCTCTTATGAATTTAGTTACCTTCAACTCGATACTATCCTCTTTACCAATATTGTCTGAATAAAGGCTAAAAGCACTTTTCTCAATGTTCTTAAGGCTCTTTGTCTGTTGTATTTTCTCAAATGTATCAGGATAAATTAAACGTTGTGCACTTTGTTTTTTTAATTTGTATATCAAATAATTATTATTAAAACTCCAGGTACCATTACTAATAGTTAAATATTTTAATGGTGAAGAGAAATAATCTTTAATTGGTAATTCAGCATACCTACTTAAGATATGATCAAAAATGAAATTTTCATCTTTGATATAACCATCAGATTTAAGATAAATTAAATCAATAGTTCCCACTCCAATATCTTCATATTTGATTGAGCAAGACCATTCTCCCACAAAATCTTGTTTCGTTAGGTTTGATGGAGTTGATGAACAACCTACTAAGGCAAGAACTAGACCACTAAAAAATAACTTTTTCATAAATACCTCTTTGTGTAAAAATATTAGGTTATTTTACACAAAATAAAACGAAAGTGTGGTCAAATTTTCAAACCTTTTAGATAAAACAAAACCCCGAATTACTTCGGGGTTTCTTTTTTCATTTAAACTGAAATTATAGGCTTTCAGTGAAAGTACGAGTGATAACGTCGCGTTGTTGTTCCGGAGTTAAAGAGTTGAAACGTACTGCGTAACCGGAAACACGGATAGTTAATTGCGGATATTTTTCAGGGTGTTTTACCGCATCTTCTAATGTTTCACGACGTAATACGTTTACGTTTAAGTGTTGACCACCTTCCACTTTAACAGTTGGTGCAACATCCACCGGTAATTCACGATATTCAAATTGACCTAATTCGCTTACTGCTACTACTTGATCTTCAGCAAAGTCAGCTTTTGCGCATAAGCAACGCGCTTCGCCTTTTTCGCTATCTAATAACCAGAATGAGTTTAATAAATTGTCGTTTGCTGCTTGAGTGATTTGAATACCTTTAATCATAATATGCCTCCGTTTGGCTGGGTGTTAATTAATCAGAAGTTGATGCAAATTTTATCAAATAATTTGATCTTTTCAAATTATTTTGAGATAAAACAGGTTGCTTTTTTCATATGAATTATGCAAATTGATTTATATCAATCATTGAATGATTTGCTTATGACCAATTAAGCAAATACAAAACTAATTTTTCACAAAAAATTAACATTGCGTGATTTTATCTACTTAAAAAAGGTGAAATCAATGTATTTTTTCTATAATCTTACAGATTAATAAGCAAGTGGTTAGAAATAAGATGGAAAAAGGACGATGAAAACGTGGAAAGATGTCATCGGCATCGAAAAAGAGCAGCCGTATTTTCAGCAGATTTTAGCGCAGGTTCAAAATGCGCGTGCTGCGGGACGGGTGATTTATCCGCCACAGAATGAAATTTTTAATGCGTTTAAACTAACCGAATTTGAGCAGGTGAAAGTGGTGATTTTAGGGCAAGACCCTTATCACGGACCGAATCAGGCTCATGGTCTAGCATTTTCGGTTAAACCTAATGTGCCTCCGCCACCATCGTTGGTGAATATGTATAAAGAACTTGCGACAGATATTGTGGGATTCCAAATTCCGAATCACGGTTATTTGGTGGAATGGGCGCAGCAAGGAGTACTATTGCTTAATACTGTGCTTACGGTAGAGCAGGGGCAGGCGCATTCACACGCGAATTTTGGTTGGGAAACCTTTACTGATCGTGTTATCGCGGCTTTAAATCAGCAACGTGAGCATTTGGTTTTTCTTCTATGGGGAAGTCATGCGCAAAAGAAAGGGCTATTTATTGACAGAGAGCGGCATTGTGTACTGACAGCCCCTCATCCTTCCCCGTTATCCGCGCATCGTGGTTTTTTCGGTTGCCGTCATTTTTCTAAAACCAACGATTATTTACGAGCGCACCAAATTGGTGAAATTAATTGGCAATTGAATGCGTTTTAACTATTATAATGTCGCGGTTTTAATAAAAAGGATGGCAAATGTTAGCGATTATCTCTCCTGCGAAGACGCTTGATTATGAAAGTGCGGTTGAAAAATTTGATGTTTTTCAGCCGCGTTTAACCGATTACAGCGAACAACTGATTGAAATTTGCCGAACCCTTACGCCGGCTCAGGTCGGCTCATTGATGTCAATCAGTGATAAATTGGCAGGGTTGAACGCGGCACGTTTTGTCCAATGGCAGAAAGAGCATAACGAGCAAAATGCACGTGCGGCGATCTATGCCTTTAAAGGAGATGTCTACACCGGATTGGAAGCGGAAACCTTAACTCGCGATGAACTGTTATTTGCCAATAAGCATTTACGGATGTTGTCAGGATTATACGGATTGTTACGCCCGCTGGATTTAATGCAGCCTTATCGTTTGGAAATGGGGACTAAATTGGCAAATCCGCGCGGCAAAGATCTTTATGCCTTTTGGGGCGATGTTATAACAACAGAAATTCAGACCGCACTTTCGGAGCAGGGAGATGATATTTTAGTTAATCTCGCTTCCGATGAATATTATAAAGCCGTTAAACCGAATAAATTGAACGCCCGCATTATTAAACCCGTATTTCTTGATAATAAGGGGGGTAAGTATAAAGTGATTAGTTTTTATGCTAAAAAAGCCCGTGGGTTAATGTGTCGCTATATTATTCAACAGCAGTTAACCGAAGTTGAAGCCTTGAAAGAGTTTGACTTAGGTGGCTATTGGTTTGATGCAACCGCTTCTTCACAGGATGAATGGGTGTTTAAACGCGATATAAGTGAGTGATAAATGAAGAAATATATTGTATTGGCATTAATCATTTTGCTAACAGGGTGTAATAGTTTTATATCCGATAGGCAAATGGTTCTTGATGCGCCGAAGACCCTTAAATATAACAAAAAAACCTATTACTTAAAAAATAATAAAGATCTCGGTACAGTGGCGCGTTATGTATATTTTGAGAAAAAAGCCGACGGCAAAAACTGGAATAGTTCGATAGAACTTTTGCTGGATCGTAACAAAGACGCGCTCAGTTTGGCGGAGCGAATCGATTTGCGCAAGAAAGTTTATACCAATACCGGAGTGGAGCATTTTGATTTATATGAAAAAGATAACACTTTATATGCTTTTGTGATCCATGCGCCGACAGAGCAACAAAATAATTGGCAAATTAATGTTTCAAAAGGTAAAGATCTAGAAGATTGCGGTTTTGTGCAATATCAATATTCCCTCAAAATTCCGAAAACACAGAAATTAGTGAAGATGGGAAAAGTTAAACTGATCGGTTATCTTAAAAAATATGCCGTTGATAAAGAGCTGGAACGCTTAATTAAAGCAGAATGGACGTTGAAGTGTAAGCCTGCACCATTAGATACGCCACAATCGAACGAACAATAAAACGGGGCTTTTTATGACCTCACTTTATTCCACGCAAGTAAAACGAGCCGCTATTTTAGCTATTTTAACCGCATTGCTGTTAATTATAGTAAAAGGATTTGCCTGGTGGCAAACCGGTTCGGTAAGCATTTTGGCATCTATTACCGATTCAATGCTTGATTTGTTTGCTTCGTTTATAAATATGCTTATTTTGCGTTTTGCTTTAATGCCGGCAGATCGCAACCATTCTTTTGGCCATGGAAAAGCGGAGTCTTTGGCAATGTTAGCGCAAAGTGCGTTTATTTCCGGCTCTGCCGTTTTTCTATTATTACAAAGTATACATCGTTTAAATGCGCCGCAAGTATTGACTAATACGCATATTGGTATTGGTGTGACATTGTTTTCTATTGCGATTACATTGCTATTGGTATGGTATCAGAGACGTGTTATTGCACAAACCGATAGCCCGGCTATTAAAGCTGATCATCTGCATTATCAGACAGATTTGCTGATGAATGTCACTATTTTAATTTCCTTGAGCTTAACTTTATGGGATATGATATGGGCTGACGCAGTATTTGCTGTTTTCATTGCGCTGTATATTTTACTGAGTGCGGCTAAAATGTTTGTAGATGCCGTGCAATTGCTATTAGATATAGCATTGCCTGAACAGGAAGTTTCGCAGATTGAAGAAATTGTGCTAAGTGATCCGCGGGTGCTTGGTTTCCATGATTTGAGAACCCGTCGTTCAGGTTCGGTGCGTTTTATTCAGTTGCATTTGGAATTAGACGACCATCTGTCTTTTCTGGAAGCGCATGATATAACTGATAGCCTTGAACGTCGTTTGCGGCAGGCATTTCCGTTGGTAGATATTGTTATTCATCACGAACCCACCAGTGTGGTGCAGGCCGAATCAATGAATGTTTGATTGAAATGCCCCAATAAGAAAGGTGAAACTAGGTAAACATTTCAGGGAATTTCCCAAAATTTTTCTAGAGCAAAATGCGCGAATAGTGTAATCTTAGCGATGTAATATTGACAAATTCAGAGATTTAATTTTAGAAATAAGGTAATTAAGAAATGATTAAAAAAATAGCTGTATTAACCAGTGGTGGCGACGCACCGGGAATGAATGCGGCGATTCGCGGTGTTGTTCGTTCTGCGTTATCTGCCGGTTTGGAAGTGTTTGGGGTATATGACGGTTATCATGGTTTGTATCATAACAGAATCAAACAATTAACCCGTTATAGCGTATCCGACATGATTAATCGTGGCGGAACTTTTTTAGGTTCTGCGCGCTTTCCTGAATTTAAAGATCCTGAAGTAAGGGCAAAATGTGCGGAGTCTTTACGCTACCATAATATTGATGCGCTAGTAGTAATTGGTGGTGATGGTTCTTATATGGGAGCAAAACTACTGACTGAAGAGCATGGCATTGCTTGTGTTGGTATTCCGGGAACGATTGATAATGATGTGGCAGGGACGGATTATACTATTGGTTATCAAACCGCATTAGAAACTGCGGTAGAAGCGATAGACCGTTTACGTGATACTTCCAGTTCGCATCAGCGTATTTCTATCGTTGAAATCATGGGGCGCCATTGCAGTGACCTTACGATTTCTGCCGGGATTGCCGGTGGTTGCGAATATATTGTGGCATCTGAAGTTGAATTTAACCGTGAAGAATTAATTCAAGAAATTGAACGCAGCATTGCCGATGGTAAACGTCATGCTTTGATTGTTATTACAGAGTTGATTACCGATGTTCATGCGTTAGCGAGAGAAATTGAATCTCGTGTGCATCACGAAACCCGAGCTACTGTGTTGGGGCATATTCAACGCGGTGGAACACCTTGTGCTTTTGACCGTATTTTGGCTTCTCGTATGGGAAACTATGCGGTAGATTTATTGTTGCAAGGTAAAGGGGGGTACTGTGTAGGCATTCAAAACGAACATTTAGTACACCACGACATTATTGATGCTATCAACAATATGCGTCGTGAATTTAAAGCAGATTGGCTGGAAACAGCGAAACGTTTATTCTAACGCTTTAATTTCATTGAAAAAGAGCGGTCAAGTTTTTGGAAATTTTATAGACTTGTGCCGATTATTTGGTTATTCTAGTTTTTTAATGCTTAACATAAGAGGAAGGAAAAATGGGTTTATTTGATTTTGTAGGCGACATCGGCAGAAAATTATTCTCCAAGGCAGAAGATGCATCTGAAGCGGTAACCAAGCACATTGCGGAAGATAATCCTGGTGTTGACAACGTTTCCGTTACAGTTGAAAACGGCGTAGCAAACATTCAAGGTGTTGCAGCATCGGCAACTGCATTAGAGAAAGCTATTTTAATGGCAGGCAATATTGCGGGCATTACTTCGGTAAATGCAGATGGCGTAGCTATTCAAAGTGGTGAAAATTTAGCGGGTGACGATGAATTCTATGTAATTCAAAAGGGCGATACGCTGTGGGCGATTGCTGAGAAAACTTATGGCAATGGTGCGAAATATACCGCTATTGTTGAAGCTAATAAAGAAGTGATTAAAGACGCGGACAAAATTTTCCCGGGTCAGAAAATCCGCTTGCCGAAAGCGCTTTAAGTTTTTTTAATTTTCTAGCTCCGTTTGGTCTTGCCCAACGGAGTTTTTCTTTTTATAGTTTAAAAAATAAGCGATTATACGTTTTTATTTGGCATTTCCTCGACGAACGGGATTTGTACAGTTATAATTCAGCGGTTTATTTTCTATTTAATTTTGTAGTCGGCGCCTATTGCCGAGTGCAGTATCAATTCGAGGACAAAGAAGAATGACAACTATTGAAACAACTCAAGGTCTTGAGCGTCGTGTAAGTATTACTATTCCTGCGGACAGCGTGAAAAGCGCAGTGCGTGAAGAATTAAAGCGCGTAGCGAAAAATGCTCGCGTGGATGGTTTCCGTAAAGGTAAAGTGCCACCTCATATTATCGAACAACGTTTCGGTGCGTCAGTGCGTAATGATGTATTAAACGATTTATTACCACGCCATTTCTTTGATTTAATGTTCCAAGAAAAAGTGAATTTGGCAGGCCGTCCGACTTTTGCAGTGGACAGTTATGAAGAGGGCAAAGATCTGCAATTCACTGCGACTTTTGAAGTTTATCCTGAAGTGAAATTGCAAGGGTTAGAAAATATTAAAGTAGAAAAACCAACCGTTGAAATCACTGAAGCTGATATTGATAAAATGGTTGACGTATTACGTAAACAACAAGCGACTTGGGCTGAAACGCAAGATGCGGCAAAAGCTGAAGATCGCGTAACACTTGATTTTAGCGGTTCTATTGATGGTGAAGAATTTGAAGGTGGCAAGGCATCCGATTTCGTACTGTTAATGGGGCAAGGTCGCATGATTCCCGGCTTTGAAGAGGGAATTGTCGGTCATAAAGCGGGTGAGCAATTCGATATTAATGTGACTTTCCCGGCGGAATATCACAGCGAGAACTTAAAAGGCAAAGCGGCGAAATTTGCTGTTACCTTGAAAAAAGTTGAAGTAATGGTGTTACCTGAATTAACTGATGAATTTGTGTCAAAATTCGGCCCAAACAGCAAAACTGTAGCGGATTTGCGTGTCGAAATTAAGAAAAATATGGAGCGCGAATTGAAAAATGCTTTGGTTAGCCGAGTGAAAAATCAAGTGATTGACGGTTTAATCGAGCAGAATCCTTTAGACGTGCCGGCGGCAGCGATAGAGCAAGAAATCGAAGTGTTACGCAATCAAGCTGCGCAACGTTTTGGTGGCAATGCACAACAAGCAGCACAATTACCTCGCGAGTTGTTTGAAGAACAAGCTAAACGTCGCGTTCAGGTTGGTTTGTTGTTCTCTGAAGTGATTGCTTCTAACGAATTAAAAGCTGATGAAGCTCGTGTCAAAGCAATGATTGAAGATATTGCTTCAGCCTACGAGCAACCGGCGGAAGTTATCGAATATTACAATAAGAACAAAGAATTGATGAACAATATTCGCAATGTAGTATTGGAAGAACAAGCGGTTGATGCGGTGTTGGCAAAAGCGCAAGTAACGGAAAAAGCTTCTTCTTTCGATGAGATCATGAATCCGCAAGCGTAATTTTACGCTTAATGTTCCGAAAGTGCGGTCGGTTTTTGAGGCGTTTTCAAAATGCCGTAAAAAATGACCGCACTTTTGCTTTCTTAATTTTTTACTATTCCTGATAACGGTTATTCCAATGAATTCGGTTTAATAAAATCGGATTTTTCGGGTAAAATAACCGAATGCGGATTGAACAGAAATTAAATATAGAGGTAAATATGTCAGTAATCCCTATGGTGGTGGAGCAAACCTCTCGAGGTGAGCGTTCCTATGATATTTATTCACGCTTGTTGAAGGAGCGGGTCATTTTTTTAAGCGGTGAAGTAGAAGACCGTATGGCGAATTTAATCGTCGCCCAGTTGCTTTTCTTGGAATCGGAAAATCCTGATAAAGACATTAATATCTATATCAACTCGCCGGGCGGTTCGGTTACGGCAGGGTTGGCGATTTATGACACTATGCAATTCATTAAACCTGATGTACGTACTTTATGTATCGGGCAAGCATGTTCAATGGGCGCATTTTTATTGGCAGGCGGTACTACGGGTAAACGTGCTGCGTTACCGAATGCGCGAGTGATGATTCATCAGCCTTTAGGCGGTTTTCGTGGGCAGGCATCGGACATTCAGATTCATGCGCAGGAAATTTTAAAGATCCGCGCAACATTGAATGAACGTTTAGCATTTCATACCGGTCAATCAATGGACAAAATTGAACGTGACACGGATCGGGATAATTTTATGTCGGCGGAAGAAGCCAAAAATTACGGATTAGTCGATAGCGTTTTAGTTAAACGTTAATCTAGCGGAACAGATAACATGACGGAAAAAAACGAAACACACTGCTCATTTTGTGGTAAATCGCAAGACGAAGTGGGTAATTTAATTGCCGGTTTATCGGGTTATATTTGTGGCGACTGTATTGAATTATGTCATGATTTATTACAGCAGGAACATAATGAAAGTGATGAAGCCCAAGCTGATACGCTAACTGAAGAAAAATTGCCAACGCCACATGAGATTCGTGCCCACCTAGACGATTATGTAATTGGGCAAGAGCATGCTAAAAAAGTGCTGGCAGTCGCAGTGTATAATCATTATAAACGTTTGCGTAGCGGGCATAAAACCGACAATGTGGAATTAGGGAAAAGTAATATTTTGCTTATCGGACCGACCGGAAGCGGTAAAACCTTGTTGGCGGAAACGATGGCGCGTATGCTAAACGTTCCTTTCGCTATGGCGGATGCTACTACACTGACTGAAGCTGGTTATGTGGGAGAGGACGTGGAAAATGTTATTCAGCGTCTGCTACAGAATTGTGAGTATGATACGGAAAAAGCCGAACAAGGGATTATCTATATTGATGAAATTGATAAAATTACCCGCAAATCAGAGAATCCTTCCATCACTCGGGACGTATCGGGCGAGGGCGTACAACAGGCGCTACTCAAACTGATTGAAGGGACGGTCGCTTCCATTCCGCCGCAGGGTGGTCGCAAGCACCCGCAACAGGAAATGTTACGAGTAGACACCTCTAAGATTCTGTTTATTTGTGGCGGCGCGTTTGCCGGCTTGGATAAGATTGTGCAAAAACGTGTGCATGTAGGGAGCGGTATCGGCTTTGATGCTGAGGTGAAAGGCGAGCAGGATGTGCTGAGCTTAAATGATTTGTTTAAACAAATTGAAACGGAAGATTTGATCAAATTTGGTTTAATCCCCGAATTTATCGGGCGTTTACCGGTGGTCGCGGCATTAAGTGAGTTGGATGAAGCGGCATTGATTCAAATTCTGACTGAACCGAAAAATGCATTGACTAAACAATATCAAGCGTTATTTGGTTTGGAAAATGTAGAGTTGGAATTTACCGAACAGGCATTACAAGCAATGGCTAAGAAAGCATTGGCTCGTAAAACCGGAGCGCGCGGATTACGATCTATCGTGGAAAGTGCGTTATTGGATACGATGTATGATTTGCCGTCATTGCAAAACCTTGCTAAAGTAATTGTTGATGAAAATGTGATTAACCATCATCAAACCCCAAAATTAGAATATACAAGTTAAATCGTTTTTAAGAACCCTAATAACGGGTTTCAAAGTGCGGTTAAAAAAATTGACGTTTTTCTGACCGCACTTTTCTTTTGACCGACCTTGAATTTTTTCTTTCAACCACAATATTAGACTGAACAATCCCGATTTTGATGAAATAAGAGTATAGATTATGAATGCAAAACGAATCCAATCACGCGAAATTGCCGTGTTACCGCTACGCGATGTCGTTGTTTTTCCTTATATGGTAATGCCGTTGTTTGTCGGACGCGATAAATCGATTCGCAGCCTTGATAAAGCGATGGAAAGCGGTAAGCAATTGTTACTGGTTGCGCAAAAACAGGCGGATGTGGAAGAACCGACGGTCGATGACGTACACGATGTCGGGACTATCGTTAATATTATTCAATTATTAAAGCTGCCGGATGGCACGGTAAAAGTGTTGGTGGAAGGGCAGCAACGGGCGAAAATCTTAAAATTAGAAGATAATGACTTTTTCTCCGCTGAAATTGAGCCAATTGAAACTACTTGGGGCGATGAAAAAGAAATAGAAGTCGTACGAAATGCCGCATTGGCAGAGTTTGAGAACTACGCCAAACAAAACAAAAAAATTCAGCCAGAAGTGAGTAACGCTTTGGCAGGGATTACCGATGCGGATCGTTTGAGCGATACTCTTGCTGCTCATTTACCTGTTGCAGTGCGTAACAAGCAGGAGGTATTGGAACGTGCCAATATTCAGGAGCGCTTTGAATATTTACTCGGTTTGATGGAAAGTGAAACGGACTTGTTGCAAGTTGAAAAGCGTATTCGCGGGCGGGTAAAAAAACAAATGGAAAAAAGTCAGCGCGATTACTATTTAAACGAGCAAATTAAAGCGATTCAAAAGGAATTAGGCGATAGTGAAAACGGTGGTATAGACGAAATTGAGCAGTTACGTCAAAAGCTGGAGGAAGCTAGATTACCGCGAGAAGCGAAGGAAAAAGTTGAAGCGGAATTACAGAAATTAAAAATGATGTCCCCGATGTCGGCGGAGGCTACCGTCGTGCGTAGTTATATCGACTGGATGTTACAAGTGCCTTGGTATAAACGCACGAAAGTTAAGAAGGACATTGCGAAAGCTCAAGAAATTCTAGACGCGGATCATTACGGTTTAGAGCGGGTGAAAGAGCGTATTCTAGAGTATTTGGCGGTACAAAGCCGATTAAATCAATTAAAAGGTCCAATTCTTTGCTTAGTAGGCCCGCCGGGAGTGGGTAAAACTTCGTTAGGGCAATCCATTGCCAATGCCACAGGAAGAAAATATGTGCGCATGGCTTTAGGTGGTGTGCGTGACGAAGCTGAAATTCGTGGCCATCGCAAAACCTATATCGGGTCTTTGCCTGGTAAACTTATTCAAAAAATGGCGAAAGTCGGGGTTAAAAATCCGCTATTCTTATTGGACGAGATTGACAAAATGTCATCCGATATGCGTGGTGATCCGGCTTCCGCATTATTAGAAGTGCTTGATCCGGAACAAAATTCCAAATTTAACGACCACTATTTGGAAGTGGATTATGATTTGTCCGATATAATGTTTGTGGCAACATCTAATTCTATGAATATCCCGGGACCATTATTAGATCGGATGGAAGTTATTCGTTTGTCGGGTTATACGGAAGATGAAAAACTTAATATCGCCAAACGTCATTTGGTTGCAAAACAAATGGAACGTAACGGATTGAAAAGCAATGAATTAGTTATTGAAGACAGCGCAATTCTTGATATTATCCGTTATTACACTCGTGAGGCAGGTGTGCGTAATCTTGAACGCGAGATTTCGAAGATATGTCGTAAAGCGGTAAAAAATCTGCTATTAAATAAAAAATTAAAATCTATTGCTGCAAATGCGAAGAATCTACATGAGTTTCTAGGTGTCAGACGTTTTGAATTCGGACGGGCGGACACACAAAATCGTGTGGGCGAAGTAACCGGTTTGGCTTGGACAGAGGTAGGTGGCGATCTGTTAACGATTGAAACGGCCTCTGTTATCGGCAAAGGTAAACTTACTTATACCGGTTCTCTCGGCGAGGTAATGAAAGAGTCTATTCAGGCTGCAATGACGGTGGTTCGCTCAAGAGCGGAGAAATTAGGCATTGCCGACGATTTTCATGAGAAACGTGATATTCATATTCATGTCCCGGACGGAGCGACACCAAAAGACGGTCCAAGCGCGGGCATTGCGATGTGTACGGCGTTAGTCTCTTGTTTGACCGGCAATCCGGTGAAATCGGAAGTGGCGATGACGGGAGAGATTAGCTTACGTGGCAAAGTATTGCCGATTGGCGGTTTGAAAGAAAAACTGCTGGCGGCACACCGTGGCGGCATTAAAAC
>CAJPST010000047.1 GCA_905373425.1 uncultured Mesocricetibacter sp. | reverse complement strand
AGCATCGTTGGATACCCGCAATGAGCTGGCAGTGCAAAAAGCGCTGGATCAGCTGGTTAAAGACAAAACCGTGTTGATTATTGCTCACCGACTTTCCACCATTGTGGGAGCGCATTGCATTTATGTGTTGGAAAACGGCAGCATTGCCGAACAAGGCACGCATCAAACACTCTTAGAACAAAAAGGACGTTATGCAGCGTTTTGGCAATGCCAACAAGGCAACATCACTCACTAAACAGGATTGGGCAATCCTTGCCACGACTGCCGGCTTTAAATTCTGCGTAGTGGCGTTTTATATGATTGGTCTCATCACCATGCTAAAAGAACTGGGATTCGATCTTAAACAGCTTAGTTGGTTCTATTTGCTTGGTGGGATGGAAATGGCGAAATTCATCGTTTCGCCGTTAATTGAACGCTATCGTCTCAAGCGTATCGGGCAATTTCGCGGCTGGCTATGCCTTTCTTCGCTAATCATTTTTATTGCCCTATTTATGTTGCATTTCATCCAACCGCAACGGGATTTTACACAGCTTATGGTGGCGTGTGTGCTATTGAACCTAAGCAGTCTATTTTTCGGTTGTGCAACGCTAGGATTAACCTGTGCCATCCTGCCTTTTGAGCAACGTGGCTTTGGCGGTGTGATTCAGGTTATTGCCGGACGTATTGGCAAAATGCTTGGTGGCGGATTGGTATTGTTAATTTATCATCATTACGGCTGGCAAAGTGCGGTGGATTTAATGGGTATTTTTGCACTACTACTTATCCTGCAAATCAGCTTATACCCTGAACCTATAACCACCACTGAACCGCAAAATAACCAATTGCGTTTTTTATTCACGCGTTTTTTTCACTTTTGGCGACAACCTCACATTCCGCTCAGCTGGCCGATATTATTGTTGCTGGTGTTTATTCCCAGTGGTATGGTGGTCAGCAGTTTCATCCCACGCCTAAATGCCTTAGGTTGGAGTAGCCAACACATTGGTTTATTGCTTTCCGTATTTGAACCGCTTTGCGCCATCGCATTTGCCCCCCTAAGCGGTATATTACTCAAAAAATACTCTCGGGTTTCTGTCACTCAATGGGTGTTGTTTAGCCAAATTTTTGTGTTCTGCTCATTTATTTTATTTGAATATATCGGCTCTAATTTTCCCTATCTTATCGCTGCACCGATCTTATTATTAAGCATCACTTATGCGTTGCTTGTGCCGTGCTTGCTCGCTATCATCATGGACAAATCCACTCATGCCTACGCCACGCTCGACAGCTCGTTGCAATTCTCCGTCGCTCTCTTAGGCGCTTATCTGGCCGGTTTTGCATCTCTTCGTCTTGCCTACGCTTTAGGCTACCTAGCGGTTTATAGCCTAGCAACATTCATTATGGTTGGGGTATGGTGGTTTTTCAAGCATAAGCATTTTGTGTAACCTGCTCTCTTTTATAACAGAATGATAATTTATCAATTTCCATTTATAGATTAAAATTTTTGAACAAAATGGAAAAGTTTTAACGGAAAAAAATAGCGCCACATAAGAATGCCGCGCTATTTCAAAAATAAACCGAATTAATAGTAAGAATGCTCGCCACGTTGATGTTCGGTGATATCTTTGGCACCTTTTAGTTCATTTGGGAATAGTTCGATAAGTTGGCGCTCAATCCCGTCTTTTAAGGTAACATCCACCATTGAACAACCGTTACAGCCACCGCCGAATTGTAAAATAGCATAGCCGTCATCGGTAATTTCCATTAAAGTAATTTTACCGCCGTGGCTTGCCAATTGTGGATTAATTTGGGTTTGAATGATATATTCCACCCGTTCGATTAACGGTGCATCGTCCGACACTTTGCGCATTTTGGCGTTCGGCGCTTTCAGTGTCAATTGTGCGCCGAGCTCTTCGGTAACATAATCAATTTCCGCATCTTCTAAAAAAGGTAGGCTGACTTCATCCACAAATGCGGAAAAAGTAGAATAGCGTAGCTCCGTATCTGTTGCTTCAACGGCGTTAGGCGGGCAATAAGACACGCCGCATTCTGCTCCCGGCGTGCCCGGATTGACTACAAAAATACGGATATTAGTACCTTCTTCCTGCTGATCGAGCAGTTTACGAAAATGAACTTGCGCGGCATCCGAAATGGTAATTTGTTGCATAAAAAAATTCCTACAATACATACTTGAGTTAGATTGTCGGGAATGATACGCCTAGATGGGATTTTTTTCCACCTTTTACTGCAATTGCTTTGAGAAATCTTTATACGCGCGCTAAGCCCCACACCTGAATGTGAGTGATCCCTGCTTGGCGTAGTTGCTTAGAAATTTCGTTTAACGTTGAGCCTGTCGTGATGACATCGTCTATTAACGCTACGGAACGATAACCGCATAGCTCAATTTTTTGATTAATTTGAAAAGCATTTTTTAAATTACGGCGACGAGCGGTAGCGGTCAAACCGCGCTGTGTCGGTGTACGTTTAACACGCTTGAGCAAATCATTACGAACGGGGATCATCAATCGACGGGAGAGCTGTTGAGCTAATAAATCCGCCTGATTATAACCGCGCTGCCATTGACGGAAATGATGTAGCGGCACGGGCAGAATCACCTCGGGCAACGTCAACCCGTGAGTACGTCTTGCCTGATGCACGGCAAGTAACATCAATCGTGCCAAAGTGCGGTCTAAAAAAAAGCCGTTTTGAAACTTAAAGCGGTGAATCAAAGTTGATAACGGCTCACTGTAACGTCCGATAATCACCATTCGATCCCAACTCGGTTCTTCGCGCAGACAACGCCCGCATTGCAGGGAGTCGTGACTTAATTCCACACCGCAACGACCGCAATAAGGAAAGCGACGAATTTGCTTATTACAGCGGCTACATAAACCATGGTTTGCCATAGCCAGTTTATGGCGGCATTGCACACAGCAAAATCCGAATGGGTTCATTTATTTTCCTTAAAAAGCGTCAGTATTATTGACCGCACTTTAATACAAATCAAAAAGTTTACTTATTTACGATTTAATTTTTACGATCCCGATCGCAAAAATGATAAACTTCAGTTTATAAAAATAACAAGGAAAAGTAATGAGCCAGCTAAACTATCGCGATCGCATAAAAGTCGTGTTTTTCGATATCGACGAAACCCTAATTGTTAAAGATAGGGATTATTTACCCGCTACGGTGAAACCTGCCATTTGTCAGTTAAAAGCCAACGGTATTATCCCGGCTATTGCCACAGGGCGAGCGCCATGCAGTTTTCCTCCGCAAATCAAAGAATTAGTTGCCGAGACAGGCATTGACTTATTGGTGACGATGAACGGGCAATATGTGAGTTATCGTGGCGAAGCCTTGGCCAAGCATCCGATTGCCGCTGAGAAAATTCAACAAGTAATTGATTTTCTTGAGCAACATCACATTGAGTATGCCTTTGTTTCTAATCATGCCATTGCGGTTTCCCAAATTACTCCTATTGTGCGTTCGGCAATGGATCCGCTGCGTACGGATTATCATGTGGATAAAGACTTTTTTAAAACTCATGATGTGTTTCAAATTCTGCCGTTTTACGATGCAAGCAAAGATGAACTAATTGCCAATTCAGGGATTTTAGATGGGTTAAAAACCGTGCGTTGGCATCCGCATTCGGTGGATTTGTTTGAAGCGGAAGGTTCCAAAGCTCGCGGCATTTTGGCCGCAATTCGTCACTTAGGATTTAATATTGAAAATGTGATGGCATTCGGCGACGGTCTGAATGATGTGGAAATGCTAAGTACAGTTGGAGTTGGGGTGGCCATGGGTAATGCGCACGAAGAATTGAAAAAATTGGCCGATCACGTTACCGAACATGTTGAAAACGATGGGATTTACCGTTTTTTATTACAAAGCGAATTAATTAATGAAAACAATGAAATAACAGGAGAATGCTAATGAAATTAAAACAGCTAGTCGCAGTCATCTGCGTTTTGCCGTTCGCATCCTTTGCCGAAACCGGACAAAATACCGCGCCAACTACTGAAAGTATCATTCATTTTAACACTGAAATCCAACGCGAAGTGACGCGGGATTTAACCCGTGTCGTGTTATTCGCGCAGGAAGAAAATGCCGACTTGAAAAAGCTGGGCACAAGTATCAATAAAAAACTAGAGCAAGCTATTACTCAAATACAAGCCCAAAGTGCGGTCGAAATTCAGGACAATTTTCGCACGACGCAGGTACGTTATGATAATCAAGGCAAACAAACCGGTTGGATTGACCGTGCTACCTTAGTGTTGCAAAGCAAAGATTCCGTTGCCTTATCCAACGTTATTGCCGAGTTAAACGGCGTATTTGCTATTGAAAGCGTCAGCAGTTCTGTTTCCCCAAAAATGATTGAGGCGGTGGAAGATGAAATGATTAAAGAGGCGTTGAAGCAGTTTGAACACAAAGCGGACGTGATTAAAACCGGGTTAAATGCAAAGGGTTATCAAATCGTCGAGCTGGTGTTAGTCAATCCGCCTGAACATGCAGGGAATGATGTCTTTCTCGCCGAAGCGACATATGCAAACGAAAAAATGGCGTTCAGTTCTTATGAGAAAAACACACAGCCTCTACCGGCCACGAAAACCACGCTGAAAGCAAGTGTTAATGCGAAGATTACGCTAATTAAAGATTAATTCTCGCGCCCTAGCTATTGAACATTATTTCTTATACAATAGCCGAAAATTTTTAACAGCAAATGAGGAAAAAATGAAAGTTGCAAAGAATGTTGTGGTAAGCATTGCTTATCAAGTACGCACCGAAGATGGTGTATTAGTAGATGAAGCGCCGGCGAATCAACCATTAGAATATTTACAAGGGCATAATAATTTAGTGATCGGCTTGGAAAATGCATTAGAAGGCAAAGCGGTCGGAGACAAATTTGAAGTGCGTGTGAAACCGGAAGAAGGCTACGGCGAATATAATGAGAATATGGTGCAACGTGTACCGAAAGAAGTATTTGTTGGTGTGGACGATTTGGAAGTCGGTATGCGTTTTATTGCCGATACTGATATGGGGCCTCTGCCGGTAGTGATTACAGAAGTCGGTGAAAGCGATGTGGTTGTTGATGGTAACCACATGTTAGCGGGACAGGAATTGTTATTCAATGTGGAAGTAGTTGCCACCCGTGAAGCTACGTTGGAAGAAATCGCACATGGTCATATACATCAAGAAGGCGGTTGCTGTGGCGGTCACGACAGTGATGAAGTAGGCCACGGTTGCGGATGCGGCGGTCATCATCACGACCATGACCACCATCATCATGACCATGGTCACGGTCATGGCGGTTGTGGCTGTGGTGGACACGGGCATCATCATTAATTAGAAACAACGTAAAATGCACCGCACTTTTCGTTTTAAGCGACAAAGTGCGGTGTTTTTTTGTCGCATTTTTTATTCAAATTTTGTACAATTCACGCCCTAAAATTTGAGTGATTATTTATATTGAGATTTATTATGACTACACCGAATATCGGTTTTATCAGTTTGGGGTGTCCCAAAAACCTCGTAGATTCTGAACGCATTTTAACTGAGTTGCGTTCCGACGGTTATAACATTATTCCCAGTTATGAAAATGCCGATTTAGTAATTGTGAATACCTGCGGTTTTATCGATAGCGCAGTGCAGGAATCGCTAGAGGCTATCGGCGAAGCTTTGGAAGAAAACGGCAAAGTTATTGTGACCGGTTGTCTTGGTGCGCGCGAAGATCAAATTCGGGAAGTGCATCCTAAAGTATTGGAAATTACTGGCCCGCACAGCTATGAAGCGGTAATGAAGCATGTACATAAATATGTGCCGAAACCGGAATATAATCCTTATGTAAGCCTTGTGCCGGCTCAGGGCGTAAAATTAACGCCTAAGCATTACGCGTATTTGAAAATTTCCGAGGGCTGTGATCATCGCTGTACATTCTGTATCATTCCGTCAATGCGCGGCGATTTGGACAGCCGGCCGATTGTACAAGTGCTGGATGAAGCTAAACGCTTAAAAGATGCCGGCGTGAAAGAGATCTTAGTTGTGTCGCAAGACACTTCCGCTTACTCGTTGGATCAAAGCAAAGAAAATCAAAACAAAACCGTTTTTTGGAATGGCACACCGATTAAAAATAATTTGCTTACTCTCTGTCAGCAGCTCGGTACGCTTGGCATCTGGATTCGTCTGCATTATGTCTATCCATATCCGCATGTAGATGATCTGATTCCGTTAATGGCAGCAGGGAAAATTCTGCCTTATTTGGATATTCCGCTACAACATGCCAGCCCGAAAATCCTTAAAGCGATGAAGCGTCCCGGATCGGTGGAACGTATGCTGGAGCGTATTAAAAAATGGCGCGAAATTTGTCCTGAGCTGACGTTGCGTTCAACTTTTATTGTTGGTTTTCCGGGTGAAACGGAAGAAGATTTCCAACTATTGTTAGACTTCTTGCAAGAGGCGCAACTGGATCGAGTCGGATGTTTCAAATTTAGCCCGGTGGAAGGTGCTGTGGCAACCGATATGCCGGATCAAGTACCGGAAGATATCAAAGAGCAACGTTTCCATCGTTTTATGCAGGTACAACAAGCTATTTCTGCTCAACGCCTACAACAAAAAATCGGCAAAACTCTTGCTGTTATTGTAGACGAAATTGATGAACAGGGCATAGTCGGACGCTCGATGGCAGATGCTCCCGAAATCGACGGGGTTGTTTATGTGGATAACCTCAGTCAAAGTGCGGTCAAAATTGGTGACATTATTCAGGTCACCATCACCCAAGCAGACGAATATGATTTATGGGGAACTTGCTAGAAATCCGTTTCGGTTAAACAAAAAAGGTCTGAAATATTTCAGACCTTTTTATTATTAACCTATCCACCGCATAATCTGCCGTTTCTTGGTTATATATGCTTTTAACGACAAAGTGCGGTGGTTTTTTTATGAGTTTTATCCCTCACAGCTGCTACAGCTCAACAAATTACGGTTGAATACCTGGGCTGCACTCATGCTGAATTGATAATAAATGGATTTTAAGCCCAGTTCTTCAGCGGTAAGATATAGCTGGTTCAAATCCTTTGCCGGTGTCGCAGGGTGGATCATCACATTAATGCTTTGCCCTTGATCAATGTATTGCTGACGTTGTGCCGCCTGCTGAATGACACTCAGTTGGCTGATTTCGGAGAAGGTTTTAAACACTTCTTTTTCGTGCTCGGAAAGCTGTTCCAAATGTTGCACTGAGCCGTCGTTATGCAGAATGCTTTCCCAGATTTCTTCCTGATCCAGTCCTTTTTCTTGTAGCAATTTAACTAAGAACGGGTTTTTATAGGTTGTCTTAATTTTAGCCAAATCCTTCACATAATAGTTGGATTTGAACGGTTCCACCGATGGTGATACGCTGCCCAAAATAAAGCTACTGGATTTGGTTGGCGCAATACTCATTAACGTGGTGTTGCGGCGACCGTAGCCTTTGAGAATTTCCGGCTCGCCGAAACGAGCCGCCAGCTCTTGTGAAGCTTTCAATGTCTTCTGTTGTAACGTCTTGAAAATAAAATTGTTCTTTTGCATAGCTTCAAAACTATCAAACGCGATATTGTTTGCCTGCAAATAGCTATGCCAACCCAGTACGCCTAATCCTAAAGCTCGATGACGGGTCGCAAAACGATTTGCGCGGTGCAAATAAGGAATATCTTTACTTTTTTCGATAAACTCACTCATCACCACGTCAAGGAAATACGTTAATACTTCTGGCGCGTCAGTATCTTTCCATTCATCAAAATACAACAGGTTCATGGAAGACAAGCAACATACGAAACTTTCCTCACTGTTCGACGGCAACATAATTTCCGTACACAAATTGGAGGCGTGAATGGTCATATTTTTATCTTTATATACATCCGGACGCCCTGCATTGGCATTATCTTTGAAGAACAAGTACGGAATACCGGTCTCAGTTTTGCGCTGTAATAATTTTGCCCACAACTGACGCTTAAACGGATCACCTGCTTTCATAGATTCCAGCCAATCATGTCCGACGCACACGCCGTAATACATTAACTGAATCGGGTTGCCTTCGGTGTGAATATCCAACCATTCTTCAATATCGCCATGTTCGATATCGATATAACCGGCGAACTGTCCTTTGCGTGATGTGCCTTGTGAGATTACGTCAATAATCGTGTCGAACAGCTTGCTGAAATTAAACGAACCGTCGGATTTGCCGTTGTTTTTGATCACACTGCCGCGCGGACGAATATCGCCGAAATAAGCCGACGTACCGCCGCCTATTTTACTCATCATGCCGACTTCTGCAGTAGTGGTCATAATTTCGTGAATGGAATCACCAATATAACTACCAAAACAGGAAATTGGTAGGCCGCGATCCAAACCGAAGTTTGACCAAATTGGGGAGGATAGAGAGAAATAGCCACGCGCCATATAGTGATAAAATTTATCGGCAAAACCTTCAATACCGAGTTTGTGTTCGGCATGTTCGGCAATGTAACGAATACGCTCAAGTGCGGTGGTGCCTTCCAATAAATAGCCGCGCTGTAAGAACAAACGGCTGTCGTCGTTTAGCCAGTGGAAATCCGGGCGTTGTGGGTTAGAATAAGTCATCTGCGGTAATCTGCTTCATTTTTTTACTGTAATCGGTACTGCGTTTGTTAAAGAAATCCGTTTCCTTACTGGACAGAATTTCAATATCAAACCATTCGGTTTCTTTTAACATCTCGCCATTAATACTATGCGGCGGTTCTAAGCCTAGGATTGCCAACGAGTTGTTATAACGGTTTTTAATATAATTTTCCACCGTTGCTTTGCTAATGAAAGATAAATCGCCCTCTTCAAAAATCCAGTCTAAAATACTGCGTTCTGCTTCAAAGGCTTGACTAGCAAGAGTTTGCAACTCGGTAAAGAATTGCGGGGTAAATAATTCGCCATGTTCGTCACGCAAAATTTCGTATAGCGCAATTCCGAATTTACCGTGAATTTCTTCTTCTTTAGATGTGGCTTCTACAGCATTGGAAATACCTTTAAATAGGTTTCTATGCTTATTAAAAGACATCATAATCAAAAACTGTCCGAACAACGAAATATGCTCTACAAACAAAGAAAATAACACCAGTGATAGTACAAATTCACCTTTGCCGGCATCTTTGTCTTTCATAAAACTTTCCATATACCGAATGCGATTCATTAACGGCTCAATGTCTTGAATTTGAGTGAACATCTCATTCAAACCGAGTTTTTCCAATAGGAAAGAATACGCATCTTTATGGCGCACTTCTGATTCGGCGAAGGTGCCGCCCACATCGTCCATTTCCGGTTTCGGGAAGTAGCGGTATAACTCACCCCAAAAGCGTTTTACATTGACTTCTACTTGCGAAATGGCAAGCATTGCGCGGGTCAATACATGACGTTCGTGGTTATTGATATTGGTTTTATAATCTTGAATGTCGCCGGTAAAGTTGAATTCGGTGTGTAACCAGTAAGAATGGCGGATGGCATCTTTGAATTCCAATAGTTCGGGATATTCATACGGCTTGATTTGCAAGCGTTTTTCAAAAAGATTGCGGGACATAGTTAACTCTCAAAAATTTTATTATAGAAGAAAGAAATAGAAGTGCGCACTCAAAGTACACAAAAAGGATGCCATTTTAGAAAATTTTTTCAGATTTGTAAAATCAAGATATAGTTTTTTTTTCTTGTGGCAGCACAAAATATAGTGGTTTCTTATGGAAATTATAACCGCGCATTATGAAAAAATCTTACCTGAGCATACTTTACCCTATCGGCTAAAAAGGTAAATCTGCCCTCTCTCGTTTGCATAAAATTTCATCAGATAAAATTGAAAGTGCGGTTCAGAAAATACACAAATTTCTGACCGCACTTTTTCTGTAAGGTGTATTTCGGGCAAGGGAACCAAAGAAAACACAAAAATTTGCAATTTCTATTCTTTGTTTTTTTTGATTTAAATCACAAAAACAGCTTTATTTTCAGGAAAATTCCAACTAATTATCAAAAATTTGATCTACATAACATTTTTTAGGTACAAATTTATTTATAATGACGGGAGTTTTATGACTCACTTTACAATCTTAATCTTTAATATGAGGTAATTCTATGACTGACGTAAACAAAGTAATCCAACAACTTGGCGACATTGGTATTTACGATGTAAAAGAAGTGGTATATAACCCGAGTTATGAGCGGTTATTTGAAGAAGAAACCAAACCGGGTCTGGAAGGTTATGAAAAAGGTATCGTAACCAATCAGGGCGCTGTGGCGGTAGATACTGGTATTTTCACCGGTCGTTCACCAAAAGACAAATACATTGTATTAGATAAGAAAACCGAAAACACCGTATGGTGGACAAGCGATAAAGTAAAAAATGACAACAAACCGATGAACCAAGAAACTTGGCAAAGTTTAAAAGGTTTAGTCACCAAACAACTTTCCGGCAAACGTTTATTCGTAGTTGACGCATTCTGCGGTGCGAACGAAGATACCCGTTTGGCGGTGCGTATCGTAACTGAAGTTGCATGGCAAGCTCACTTTGTGACCAATATGTTTATTCGTCCGACAGCAGAAGAATTAGCGAATTTCAAACCTGACTTTGTGGTGATGAACGGTTCTAAAGTAACCAACCCGAACTGGAAAGAACAAGGTTTAAATTCTGAGAACTTCGTTGCGTTCAATATCACTGAGGGTATCCAATTAATTGGTGGTACATGGTACGGCGGTGAAATGAAAAAAGGTATGTTCTCTATGATGAACTACTTCCTACCGCTGAAAGGCATTGCATCAATGCACTGTTCTGCTAACGTGGGAGAAAAAGGCGATGTGGCTGTATTCTTCGGCTTATCCGGTACCGGTAAAACCACACTTTCTACCGATCCGAAACGTAAACTTATCGGTGACGACGAACATGGTTGGGATGATGAGGGCGTATTCAACTACGAAGGTGGTTGCTACGCGAAAACCATTAAACTGTCTGCTGAAAACGAACCGGATATCTATGGTGCTATCAAACGTAATGCATTATTAGAAAACGTGGTTGTATTAAGCAACGGTGATGTAGACTATGATGACGGTTCCAAAACAGAAAACACCCGTGTTTCTTATCCGATCAACCACATTAAAAACATCGTACTGCCATCTAAAGCAGGGCATGCAACCAAAGTGATCTTCTTATCTGCGGATGCATTCGGCGTATTACCTCCGGTATCTAAATTGACGCCTGAGCAAACTAAATATTACTTCTTGTCCGGCTTTACTGCGAAATTGGCAGGTACCGAACGTGGTATTACCGAACCGACTCCAACTTTCTCAGCTTGTTTCGGTGCTGCATTCTTAAGTTTGCATCCGACACAATATGCGGAAGTATTAGTTAAACGTATGCAAGCATCCGGTGCGCAAGCTTATTTGGTGAATACCGGTTGGAACGGTACCGGAAAACGTATCTCCATTAAAGATACTCGCGGTATTATCGATGCAATCTTAGACGGTTCAATCGACAAAGCAGAAATGAGCAAATTACCAATCTTCGATTTCTCTATTCCGAAAGCATTGCCTGGCGTAGATCCTGCTATCTTAGATCCGCGTGATACTTATGCAGACAAAGCACAATGGGAAGAAAAAGCTAAAGATTTGGCAAATCGTTTCGCGAAAAACTTCGAGAAATACACCGGCACGGCTGAAGGTCAAGCATTAGTGGCTGCCGGACCGAAAGCGTAATTCTTAAGTTTAAAAAACGCTATTAAAACTCACCGCACTTTAGAGTGAAATCTAAAGTGCGGTTTTTATTTCTATATTTTTCTCTTTATTTTTGAATTTTGAACAATAAAAAACAGCAAACCTCTCTGATTTACTGTTCTTTATGCCATAGCATTTTATTTGATTTTTAGTTTGGACAAACTGTGAGTTGTTAGCAAATCAATTTACCCGCTAATTTATAAACTTGGTTAATTTCTTTGCTTTCTAAATTCCAATTATTAAGTTCATTTTTAATGAGTTCTGGAAAGTTCTTACTGATATCTCTTAACGCGTTTCCTACCGATTTTCTAACATATTCGCTGGAGTCTTCTTTTAAATTAGCTATTCTTTTAATTGCCTCGTTAGGATTTTCTTTAAAATATGGTCTGCTTGTCCATATTCTTAAGCCTTCTGTAACGGATCTTCTGGTATTAGGATTAGCATTCTGTAACCATTCATCAATAGTCGAAAGTGCTTTTTCATATCCGGTGTTATTGCAAAATTCGTCAAACGCTTTCGCTAACACTTCCTGAACTCTCCAATTAGCATCTTTAGAAACCTCATCTCTCATAAAGAGTAAAATTTCTTGATCTTTTGATAAATATCCAAATAGAAACACGGCGTACATTCTTACTTGATATATATCAGTTTGATAAGCTAAAAATGCTAATTGCTTTATATATTCACGATCATGGGATTTATAATCCATTAAAGCCCTTTTTTCTTCTTCCTTGAAGCCGTGTTCTATTAAAGAAAATTCTTTTTCTAAACTTGCAATATACTCTTTCAAATGAACTCCTACGCCTTCAACAGTGACTCTAAATATGTGTCAATGTTATACGATGCTTTAAAGTGTTTCTTTAATTGTTAGGGGAGACTTATTTTTAAATCTCCCATGGGCATGGCTGCAAAAGCAAAAATGCTGAAAAAGAATGGCTTGGCAG
>CAJPST010000046.1 GCA_905373425.1 uncultured Mesocricetibacter sp. | reverse complement strand
TTATTGTTTGTTACAGCACGCGTCGGGAGACGCGCGCTATCGGTTAAATTAAATAATCAACAGAAAAGATCTTGCAATTCGCTTTCTATTTCTTGAATAAAAATGGATAGATTTTTATTCTTTTCCTTATATTTAGATTCTTGATTAGAATATTTTCTAGATAATAATATCTCAGTAGATAATTTATCTACTTCAGACCAATATGCACAGGAACTAAGTTCATTTTCTCTAGTAACTAAGAAAGTATAACCAAATGGATTACCATCTACCCTAACTTGAGAAATATCTTTTGCTATAAAATACAATTTATCATCATTAGTAGCTAAAAAATGATCTGTTATATAAAAATCATTACCAATATGTTCTTTTTTATCACAACCAAATGCTATCGCTCTCAGCCAAAAACTATCCATTGCAGCATTTATACAAAATTGTTTACACTTTACAAAACTTGATTGTTCTTTTGTAAAATTTTTCCGAATAAACTTTCTTCTTTCTCTAATTGAATTGGGTAGTTGCATTATTTCCTTATCAGTCAAATCCCAAAATGCATATTTTGCAATCTCCAACTCAAATGCAGAGATCATATCTAAATAATAAATTATTCCATGTAAATAATATTCAAACTTCACTTTAGAAGATTTATTCTTATACTTTTTAAGAATGTTTTGAATAAGTAAGAATGGAAGATAAAACAATCCTATAACTTGCTGACTATTTTCTGCTAAATTACTGAATTCAACTTTTTTCTCTAACTCATCAAAATCTCTATAGATGGCATCAGGAGTATTTCGACTATTCTCCCAAAATTTTTTACAAAATAATTCATAGGAATAATTTGCATTAGACACTTTACTACCTGGCATTTCAATAGTTCCTAAAGATGCTAATAATACATTAGGGCATTCGTTAAGAATTCTATATAAAGGATATAATCCTACTTCATCTACATCATCTAAAGTAGAGTTTTCGGTAAGACTTTCCATCCGTTGAATAGTACAATTATCTAGACTAATTTGAACGCATTCTTTTAATGGCACCTTACTTTTGATATAGGCTATTAAAAGATCTAAATCATCAGTATTTATTTCTGGATGATAAAAATTCACCTCATTTCTTTTCATAAAAATCTCCTTAGCTGGCGTGTACTTCTCACTAATTTTGCTGTATTACCAGGCACACGTTAGGAAACGCGCGCCATCAATTCATATAAAAAACACTTCAAAAATCGACCGCACTTTTACTTCGCCGCCCGCATCTGCGCAATAAACTTATCGAATAGATACGCCACATCGTTCGGGCCGGGGCTGGCTTCGGGATGACCTTGGAAGCTAAACGCAGGTTGGTCGATGAGTTCGATGCCTTGCACGGAGTTGTCGAATAAAGAGCGATGGGTTATGCGCACGTTTTTCGGCAGGCTGTGTTCGTCCACTTCAAAGCCGTGGTTTTGGCTGGTGATAAGCACTTTTTGCGAAGCCAAATCTTGCACAGGGTGGTTGGCGCCGTGGTGTCCAAAAGACATCTTTTTGGTTTTGCCGCCGACCGCCAAACCAAGCAATTGATGCCCCAAGCAAATACCAAATAACGGTTTTTTGCTTTGTAATAAGGTTTGAATGGCTTGAATGGCGTAATCACAAGGTTCCGGATCGCCCGGGCCGTTGGAAAGGAAAATGCCGTCCGGATTAAGCGCAAGTACCACTTCGGCGGAAGTTTTTGCCGGCACTACGGTGAGTTTGCAACCGCGTTTCGCAAGCATACGCAAGATATTGTGTTTCACGCCGAAATCGTAGGCGACCACATGAAATTCGGGATTGTCGATTTTTGAGTAACCTTTACCCAGTTGCCATTCGCCTTGTGTCCATTCGTAGGCTTCGGCACAAGTGACTTCCTGCGCCAGATCTTTGCCCGCCATGGAACCGAAACTTTTCGCCAATTTCAAGGCTTTGGCTTCGTCGATGTTGCCCGACATGATACAACCGGCCTGTGCGCCTTTATCTCGCAATAAACGGGTTAAACAGCGGGTGTCGATTTCGCTAATAGCGACAATGTCGTTTTGTTTGAGATAGTCGGCAAGGGAAGATTGGAAACGGAAATTGCTATGTTGCAAAGGCAAATCGCGAATGATTAAACCGGCGGCATAAACCTGATTGGATTCGGTGTCTTCGTTGTTGGTGCCGGTATTGCCGACATGGGGGTATGTGAGGGTGACGATTTGTTTGGTATAAGACGGATCAGTTAAGATTTCCTGATAGCCGGTCATTGATGTGTTAAACACCACTTCGCCGATTGTAAAACCGGTTGCGCCAAGGGCTTTGCCATGAAAGACACTACCGTCGGCGAGGACGAGAATTGCCGCTTCGGACATAAATTACTCCTAATTTTATTTGGTCGAACACTTACGAATGTTCATTAACCACGAATGTTCAAAACAAGCTATTTTTCCACCGCACTTTTTTAATGTATATTTTTGCTATACATTTTTCGGTTTTTACTGCATTAGTGTTTTGACATTCGCCCCAAATTTAACTGCAAGCAGTCAAATCGCAAGCATTCTAAAGGGCAATGCGGGATGGTTCAAGCAAATTCGTAATGGGCTAGATGCATATATATGCATTAATATCGCATAATAAATCATGATTATGCAAGTGATTTCTTATCCGTGATGATTTTGTTTTGTAGATTTTATCCAACTCATTTACAATGAAGCATATTATTTCTTTAATTGAGAATAAAATTATGAAAGAAATCAAACTGATTACCGCGTTGTTAATGAGTACCGCCTTAATAAGCGGTTGTAGCACTCTAGATCCTCAAACCGGCGAACGTAAAGACCCGCTGGAGGGATTTAACCGTACTATGTGGGATTTCAACTATAAAGTCGTCGATCCCTATGTGTTAAAACCGGTAGCCAAAGGTTGGAAAAATTATGTGCCGACACCGGTTACCAAAGGGCTTGCCAATGCCGCCAACAATCTTGACGAACCGGTCAGCTTCGTAAACCGTCTGTTGGAAGGCGAAGGCAAAAAAGCGATGGTGCATTTCAACCGCTTTTGGATTAACAGTGTGTTCGGTTTAGGTGGTTTAATTGACTGGGCAAGTTATAGTGATCCGCTTAAAATCGAGTATGACCGAGGGTTCGGCGATACACTTGGCAGCTACGGTGTAGAGCCCGGTTTTTATGTTATGCTGCCATTATATGGCCCAACCACACCACGACAAGCCACCGGAGCTGTCGTCAATACAGGCTACACTTATGCTTTCTGGCATTGGGCAGGGGGGCCTTGGTCATTGGTGAAAAGCGGTATTCAGGCAATCGACGGCCGTGCCAAAGCAATGGATAAAGAAGCTTTGTTGGAACAAGCGCAGGATCCGTATGTCACCTTCCGCGAAGCCTACTATCAGAATCTAGAATACCGTGCCAAAGATGGCAAGGTACAACAAACACAAGAAGCACTGTCGGAAGACGACTTAAAGAATATCGACTAACTTGAGGATTATAACTTATGGAAATGACATCAACCCAACGCTTGATACTGGCAAACCAATACAAACTGATGGGCTTATTGGATCCCGCTAATAAAGCGAAATACGACCGTTTGGAAGTGATCGTGAAAGGCGGTTTCGCGCTGGAACTAAAAGAACTGGATAAAGACTTTTCCGATCTGTCCGAAGAAGAATGTCGCATCGTGTTGGATACCTTAGAAATGTATCATGCGCTGCAAGTTTCTTACAATAATCTACACGACAAATCTGGGTTAACACCGCATCGTCTGCAGTTTGCCGGTTATTGCGCAGCACGTGAGAAGAAATATTTAAATTACCTGCGCTTTATCACTAGTGTGGAAGGAAAATATAAAGAGTTTATGCACTGCGAACACGGTTGCGACTCACAAACTCCAATGTGGGATAAATACCTAAAAATGTTGGAAGCTTGGCGTGCCTGTCCGCATGAATACCATTTAAGTATGGCTGAATTGCAAAAAATTCTGAACGCTTAAAAACCGTCCTAAAAATTGACCGCACTTTGACTGACCATTTAAAACGGTTAAAAGTGCGGTCTGTTTTTTCGCCGTTTTAGAGAAGTTATAATATGAAATCTTGTCACTATCAACTAGTTAACGTATTCGCCGAAAGCCACTGGGGTGGCAATCCTCTGGCAGTGTTCACCGAAGCAGACGGTTTATCTGATGGCGAAATGCAGTTAATCGCAAGGCAGATGAATCTGTCCGAATGCGCTTTTGTGATGAAAGAAACCAATGAAAGTGCAGTCAAAAGATTGCGTATTTTTACCCCCGAATATGAGATGCCATTTGCCGGACACCCGACTATCGGAACCGCTTTTGTGTTACATAACTTATTGAACTTAGAAGATAATTATGTTCTACAAACACAAGCGGGACTCGTAGAGCTTAATCATCAAAATGATGTGATCACCTTTTCGCTCCCGATTGGTTCAGTACAGGATGCACCGCTTAATAAGACAGAGGCAGCGGAAATTTTAGGGCTTAAACCAAGCGACATTGCTTCACAACCGAGCTGGGTAAATACCGGAGCTGATCAGCTACTGGTAGAATTGAGCAGTCTAGAAGCAGTTAAAACGTGTAAAATTTCGGCCGCACTTTTTTTTCATAAAGCCCATTCTCAAACAGGGATTTCACAAATGTATATCTGGCACGCACAACATAATTCGGCGCAGGTACGCCTGTTTTTCGGATTAAACGGTGCCGTAGCAGAAGATCCGGGCACAGGTTCTGCGGCAGCAAATTTGGGTAGCTGGTGCGCTCATCACGGACGAGCACCATTAAACTGGCTGATTCGGCAGGGCGATGAAATCGGACGACCGAACCGTTTAACGCTGAAAGTGGATAATAAAATCCATATCGGCAGCAAAGTGATTAAAGTCGGTGAAGGTAAGATTTTAGTACCATAAAAAAGAAGAGAAAATTATGCTAAACATTGTTTTGTATCAACCTGAAATTCCGCAAAACACGGGAAACATCATTCGCTTATGTGCTAACACGGGATTTCGTCTGCATTTAATCGAACCGCTCGGTTTTACTTGGGATGATAAGCGTCTGCGTCGCTCGGGATTGGATTATCATGAATTCGCTGAGATCAAAAAACATAAAACCTATGAACATTTTTTGAACGAAGAACAGCCGAAACGCCTGTTTGCTATGACAACCAAAGGCTCGCCGGCTCACAGTGAAGTGCAATATGAAGCGGGCGATTATTTGATGTTCGGGCCGGAAACACGCGGTATTCCGATGACGATCCTGGACACTTTGCTACTCGAACAAAAAATTCGTATTCCGATGACAGCAAACAGTCGCAGTATGAATTTGTCCAATTCCGTTGCTGTGGCGGTGTATGAAGCCTGGCGGCAACTCAATTATCAAGGAGCGGTGAATTTAAACCGTTAATTTGATGGAAAATTTAATTCAAGGCTTCTTTGTTTCGGGCGGATTAATCGTTGCCATCGGGGCGCAAAACGCTTTCGTTTTAAAACAAGGTTTGCTGAAACGGCATACTTTCTGGATTTCGCTCACTTGCTTTTTATGTGATTCTATTCTGATTTCTTTAGGTGTATTAGGCCTAGGGCAGTTAATCAGTCAAAATCAAACTGCCAGTGTCGCTTTAGCATTCGTTGGTGCGTTATTTCTATTGGTTTACGGTGTACGGGCTTTTAAAGCCGCCTATCAAGGCAGTTCTGCATTAAATCTTGAAAATAATGCAGAAAACGGAACTTCCGTCTTTAAAACCATTCTTGCTACCCTCGCGATAACCTTACTCAATCCGCACGTTTATTTAGATACTGTGGTCATTATGGGTGGCATAGCAGGCACGCTGGAACTTACTGAAAAATGGTTATTTTTCCTTGGTGCAATACTGGCTTCCGTTTTATGGTTTTTTGGTTTAGGTTACGGCGCCCGCCTGCTTATTCCATTATTCAAACGACCTGCTACTTGGCGCATACTGGATTGTACTATCGGCATAATTATGTGGTTGATTAGCTTCAGTTTGGTGAAATACGCACTAAAACTGTTAAATGCTGAGTAACATTCATTACAACTTCTCAAATCCATAAAAAAGTGCGGTGAAAAATTTCGTTGATTTTCCACCGCACTTTTCAATCTATGCCTAGATTATTTCGCTGTACCGCGATTTTCCTCATACAGCCATTGCGCCACTTGTTTGGCAAAATAAGTTAAAATGCCATCTGCACCTGCACGTTTAAAGCAAAGCAAACTTTCTAACACACATTCTTTTTCTTTCAGCCAACCATTTTGAATGGCGGCACAATGCATTGCATACTCACCGGAAACTTGATAAGCAAATGTCGGCACACCAAAATGCGTTTTCACGCGATAAACCAAATCCAAATACGGCATACCGGGTTTAACCATCACCATATCCGCGCCTTCCCGCAAGTCTAACGCCACCTCTTGCAAACCTTCGTCACCATTGGCAGGATCAAGTTGATAGGTCTTTTTGTCCCCGCCTTTTAAATTGCCCGCCGAACCGACCGCATCACGAAACGGTCCATAATAATTGGAGGCATATTTTGCTGAGTAAGCCATGATCAGCGTATTGATAAAACCACGTTCTTCAAGTGCGGTGCGGATTTTTCCTATTCTACCGTCCATCATATCGCTCGGCGCCACAATATCCGCTCCGGCTTCGGCGTGAGATAGCGCTTGTTTAATCAGCACTTCTGTTGTCACATCATTCAGCACATACCCTGTTTCATCGATGATGCCATCTTGTCCGTGTATGGTGTAAGGATCAAGCGCTACATCAGTCAATACGCCTAATTCAGGATAAGTCGCTTTAAGTGCCTTCACTGCCCGTTGTACCAATCCATTCGGGTTGTAAGCCTCTTGTGCGGAAAGCGATTTTTTATCTTGTTCGACCACAGGGAACAGGGCAACAACCGGCACGCCATATTTCACCAATAAACCTGCTTCAATCAACAGTTGATCGATAGTTAAACGTTCCACATTCGGCATAGAAGGCACAGCTTGACGCTGATTTTCGCCCTCAATAATGAAAACGGGATAAATTAAATCATCTGCCGTCAGTTTATTTTCCGCCATTAAACGACGGCTAAAATCATTTTTACGCATGCGGCGCAAACGGCGGGCGGGAAAGCCGCCGAAAATTTGTTGGGTCATTCTGTTTTCCTTTTTAAATTAATAATTGTTCTAAAAAATAAGCGAAAAGTGCGGTCGTTTTTTTACGAGTTTTAGGAGAGATTTTTACGCCTCCGACACTAAAACTGATCAGACTTAAAACGGTGAATCACCTGATTCGCTGAGCCACGCCATGGCAAAGAAGGATCCGCCAGCTCTTGAATGAATTTGCCATCGACTAAAACATCGATATAAGGCAACATTTGGCGTTGATACTCGTCCAATTCGCCCAGTTTATAACCCGTCCACACCCAAATGTCTTTGTCGGGGCATTCGTGTTTAATCCGCTGCACCAACGGCAATAAAGTTTCCACATTGCGAGGATGTAGCGGATCGCCTCCCGATAATGTCAAACCTTGCCGTTTAATGCGGGTATCTTTCAAATCACGCAGAATTTGTTCTTCCATCATTTTATCAAATGGCACACCGGCATTAAACGACCAGCTTTTTTGATTATAACAACCTTTACAACCGTGCGTACACCCGCTGACAAACAAAGTGCAACGAGTGCCTTCGCCATTGACGATATCAACCGGGTAATACTGTAAATAGTTCATGGATTCGAATGATTAATCTACGTAGAAAATATAGTTTATTATACGCCTGATTTTATGGCTTGCGACAAGAGGTATTTGCAAAACTCTTAGCAAAACCAATTCCAAAATTGGAAAAACAACGAAATTTTTAACCGCACTTTCAGGCTTAGGCTAATGTTCTTTAGCGTGCTATTCCCTGTGAATTCTGCTATAATTCCGTCAATTTTTTATGAATTAACAGAGAATTACTATGGCGGAAAATATGGCAGAAAACACACAAGGAAACTATGGTGCAAGTAGCATTAAAGTGCTGAAAGGCTTAGATGCGGTGCGTAAGCGTCCGGGAATGTATATTGGCGACACCGATGACGGCACCGGTTTACACCATATGGTATTTGAAGTGGTGGATAACGCCATTGACGAAGCATTAGCCGGTTATTGTAGTGATGTTATTGTCACTATTCATGAGGATAATTCTATTTCCGTACAAGACGACGGACGCGGTATTCCCGTGGATATTCACCCGGAAGAAGGTGTTTCTGCAGCCGAAGTGATTATGACGGTATTACACGCCGGCGGTAAGTTTGATGATAATTCTTATAAAGTGTCAGGCGGATTGCACGGAGTGGGTGTTTCGGTGGTAAATGCGCTGTCCGATACATTGCAACTCACTATTCGCCGCCAAGGGCATGTGTATGAACAGTTTTACCATCTGGGTGAACCGGAAGCACCATTAACCGTGATTGGTGATACCGATAAAACCGGTACTACCGTACGTTTTTGGCCAAGCCCAACTATTTTCAGCCAAACCGTATTTGAATACGATATTCTGAAAAAACGCCTGCGCGAGCTATCGTTCTTAAATTCCGGAGTTTCAATCAAATTATTCGATGAACGTGATGGTTCGCATGATCACTTCCATTATGAAGGCGGTATTCAAGCGTTTGTCGAATATCTCAATCATAATAAAACCCCAATTCATCCCAAACCGTTTTATTTTATGACCGAAAAAGACGGCATTGGTGTGGAAGTTTCGTTGCAATGGAATGACAGTTATAACGAAAATATTTACTGTTTTACCAATAACATACCGCAACGGGATGGCGGTACCCATTTGGCAGGATTCCGTGGTGCGCTAACACGTACGCTGAATAGCTATATGGAAAAAGAGGGGTTAAATAAGAAGTCGAAAAACGACAAAGTGGAAACCTCCGGCGATGACGCACGTGAAGGCTTGGTGGCGATTATTTCAGTGAAAGTGCCGGATCCGAAATTTTCCTCACAAACCAAAGACAAGCTGGTTTCTTCCGAAGTAAAAAGTGCGGTGGAATCCGTAATGAATGAACGCCTGCAGGAATATTTGGAAGAGAACCCAAATGATGCCAAGATTATCGCAAGTAAAATTATCGATGCCGCACGTGCCCGCGAGGCAGCTCGCAAAGCACGTGAGATGACCCGCCGTAAAGGCGCGTTGGATATTGCCGGCCTACCCGGCAAACTGGCAGATTGTCAGGAACGAGATCCGGCTCTTTCCGAACTTTACTTGGTGGAGGGGGATTCTGCGGGCGGTTCGGCAAAACAAGGACGTAACCGTAAAAATCAAGCGATTTTGCCGTTGAAAGGGAAAATCCTCAATGTAGAAAAAGCCCGTTTCGATAAAATGCTGTCCTCCCAGGAAGTCGGCACGCTGATTACCGCGCTTGGCTGTGGTATCGGGCGAGACGAATATAATCCCGATAAAATGCGCTATCATAAAGTAATTATTATGACCGATGCGGATGTGGACGGCTCACATATTCGCACGCTTTTACTCACTTTCTTTTATCGCCAAATGCCGGAAATTATTGAACGTGGCTATGTATATATTGCCCAGCCGCCATTGTATAAAGTGAAAAAAGGTAAACAGGAACAATATATTAAAGATGATGAAGCAATGACGCAGTATGAATTGGCAATTGCGTTGGAAGATGCGGCGTTATACGTTAACGAAGGCGCCCCTGCAATGAACGGTTTGGCATTAGAAAATTTGGTTTCTGAGTTCAATAACGTACATAAAATGATAGGTCGCCTTAACCGCCGTTATACTGAAAGCCTGCTGAAAGAGCTAATTTATTATCCTGAGTTTAATGTTGAGCTGATGAAAGATCAAAGTGCGGTGGATTTTTGGGCCAAAAACTTGGTCTCCATCTTAAGCGAGAAAGACAGTAGCGGTAACCACTATACTTACCGTCTTGCCTATAATGCCGAACGCCAATTGCATGAAGTCGTGTTGACCGTTCGTACACACGGCATTGATACGGATTATTTTCTTGATTTCAATTTTGCCAACGGAAACGAATACGCCCGTTTAGTAAAATTAGGTAAACAGCTCAACGGGTTATTGCAAGACACCGCATATATTCAGCGCGGTGAAACTAAATACGCCGTTGAAACCTTCGAACAAGCGATTAACTGGTTAGTTACCCAATCCCGTCGTGGCTTAACAGTGCAACGTTATAAAGGGCTGGGTGAAATGAATCCGGAACAATTATGGGAAACTACGATGGATCCGGAAGCACGCCATATGTTGAAAGTAACCATCAAAGATGCTGTTGAAGCCGATCAATTGTTTACCACATTGATGGGCGATGAAGTGGAGCCGAGACGCGATTTTATTGAAACTAACGCATTACGGGCAAATTTAGATATTTAACTTTTTATTTCAGGAAGAGCCATGCAACCACAAATTTGTATCATTACGGGCAGTACTTTGGGTAGTGCAGAATATGTCGGCGATCATTTGTCTGAAATATTACAACAACAGGGTTATGCAACTCGTGTTGAAAATCGTGCCGAATTGGCTGATGTACTTAATGACAAGATTTGGCTTATTGTTACGTCCACTCATGGAGCGGGCGAACTCCCCGACAATCTACGCCCATTTATTTGGCAAATTGCACAGGAAAAAACTGATTTATCACATTTAAAATTTGCCGTGGTCGGTTTGGGTAATTCTGATTATGACACTTTCTGTTTTGCGGTGGATGAAGTAGAAAAAACGTTGTTGAAACAAGGTGCGCAACAAGTTTGTCCGTCTTTAAGAATTGACGTACTAACCGAATTCGATCACGATCAGTGCGCGGAAGAATGGCTGCCAAATTTTACCTCTCAGTTGTAAGACCATACCTCTTGAGTGGTAAAAATACTTGACTATTTTATTTTACTCATTAAAAATGTTTTCATTCCGTTAGATAACGGAGTGAGGTGGCCGATTAAAGTGCGGTCGAAATTTTATCTATTTTCGGAGTCAGATATGTCAGGTATATTCACCCAAACCGATCCAAATCGTCGCCGTTATGGCTTAGCCGTATTCGTCGGTATCGTCGCTGGAATTATTTCCGCATTCGTAAAATGGGGCGCTGAACATCCATTCCCGCCGCGTAGTCCAATTGATTTGTTTACCGCAGCTTGCCCTCAACCGGTATTAGATACCTTAGCCGCAGCAGCAGATCAAGCCGCTGCAAAAGCAATTGCGCTACAAGAATGTTCCCGAGCCTTCCTCAACCCTCCACATGTTTTCTTACGCGACTACATCGGTATCGATCCGACAGAAGCAGCATTTACGTTCGCTGACCATGCTTTCAACTGGATTGGTGTAACTCATATGATTTTTTCATTGGTGTTTGCTATCGGTTACTGCATTGTTGCAGAAATCTTCCCGAAAATTAAATTTTGGCAAGGTATCGGTGCAGGTATCATCGCTAATATTTGTGTACACTACATCACCTTCCCTGCACTTGGTTTAACACCACCAGTGGCAGAATGGCCTGCTTATGAACATATTTCCGAAATGGTAGGACATATTTTCTGGTTCTGGTCAATTGAGGTAATACGCCGTGATCTGCGCAACCGCATCACTAAAGAACCGGATGCGGAAATACCGTTAAATGCGCCATTTCGTTAATCAATAAAAGATTTGCCACAAAAAAGCCCGAACAAAATCGGGCTTTTTTATTGGCTAAAGATAAAGTAAACAAAAATGTGATAGATGTTAAACCATTTATTTCTGTCACACTTATATTACAATAAATTCTCTCCTTTAATTTGCCTTAATCCCGCATTTGCCAATGCAATATTTAAAGCCGACAACGCTACTCGTTTTTCCTTATCGGTTAAGGTTTTCGCATTACGGTCTTGCAAAGAAGCATACAAGCTCCAAAAAGTCTCTAAATTCACTGAAATACCGAGTTTTTTCAGTCTAACATAAGCATTTATCGCACCAACTGTTTTAAAGGTTTTCACATCATAAATTTCAACCTTTGCCAGCAAACGTTCATATTTTATACTTAAATTTGGTAACTGTTTAATCTGATTAAGTTTTTCCAGTTTCTTGGCAAGTTTTTCTTCTTCTATCTGCCGAATAGATTGACGTATAACCTTTTGATATAGTAATGCATTCTGTGTAATCCGCTTGGGTAATTGATAGTAATTTGATATTGTTGATCTTTTTCTGTTATCAATGGACTCCCAAGCAACCGCCCCATGACGTTCTAAAAATAGTGCCAATTTATCCTTAGCACGTAAATAAAAAATGTCCTGCTGACACATCCCAAACATATGCTTTTGATAATACAAACCATATCCGGTAAATAATGGTTTCGCCGTCACCTCACCAATTAATGGCATAAGTTGCGTTCTAATTTCCAACGTGTTTTTTTCTGTTATAGACATTGACATTTTTTACCTCCCGTAGGTTTTTATGATTTTTTCAAGCATTTTTATAACACTGTGAAAAATATAATTAAAAACCTGCCGATTAATTTTGTGACACAGATCCAAGAACAGAAAAAAAGTCACCCTGAAAGCAATAATTCAAATTAGAACATGGTAGAATTAAAAGTTAACTATTCCATTTCTAGGTAATGAAAACTTAGCATTGTGTGATGGGCACCCTCATCCATAATAGGTGGGCAAATACCGTCCAGCAGAAGATATAGTGGTATAAATTAACCACTTAAACGAGGATATGCTATTCGCAAACCTATTGGAAAGGAGGGGATGTGTCGCAGTTCTAGTAGTGGTCAACTAATTCAACAGTCCCCGATAGGTTGTTTTTGTTAAAACAGGCGGCAAACC
>CAJPST010000045.1 GCA_905373425.1 uncultured Mesocricetibacter sp. | reverse complement strand
TAATAATACTTACATTACTTTACATAGTTTTTCAATATTTACTATTGCAACAAAAGGAAAACAAGATAATAATCTATCTTAAATTTCATTAACCCACCTTAGGAAAAAAAGATTATGAATAAATTCAAATTATCTGCAGTAGCTATTATTGCATCTTTGGCATTAACCGCTTGTGGCGGCGGTGGCGGAAGTAACTCCAATAATAATCAACCGAAAGAAAGTACGATTAATCAGACAGCATCCAATCGACCGACTATACCTGGTTATGATTTTCCTCCACTGGATATCTACGGACATAAAATTGATAAAGATGATTATGCTCTCGGCACGATTAAAATGTCTCTTGACAGACCTGTCGGAGCAGACAAACTATTGGCAGAAAATAGACAATACTCATGGAACGGTATTATTGTGAAATTTCAAAACCCAAGCGTTGGTCAACAACTCATTAATTTAGACCCAACTATTCAATTAGATACTGAAACTAATCGTGCGAACTTAGCTAAGCTAGGACTTAATCCTGCTTTAAACCATACTTTTAAAGGTTATATAACATCGCATGATGCAACAACTTTTTTCCAAACACTACCAACGCCTGATTCCGCAATACCGAAGTCAGGAAAAGCGACCTACAAAGGAAATGCTATTCGTTATGATATGGTTTCCTTACGTCCAAAAGGTGTGGGTGAAACAGTACTTAATGTCGATTTTGATGATAGAAATGAAACAAGAAAAGGAACAATAGAAGGCAAAATCACTACGGAAGATCATCGTAGAGAGATTATTTTACAACGAACCAATTTAAATGGTGATGCAACGTTCACTGGGACCGCTGTTGCAGAGGCTAATTTAATCTATCCTGAAGATGTTTCAGGAAAATACTATGGATCATTAGCCGGACCAAACGCAGAAGAGGTTGCCGGAATGGTTGGCTTTGGTAGTAAAGAACACGTTTTAGGTGAAACGCCTATCAGCTTCAGTGCAGTAAAACAATAATTTCATTTATTCTCCTTGGGGTAAAGTGCGGTGATTTTTTTCGGAGTTTTGAAAACCCATAAAAAATCTACCGCACTTTTTATATGATCTAAATCACAAAATCGACATTTCCTCTTTTCTGAACATTCCATTCCTACCCCTCTGGTGTTAGAATTCCTCTAGTTTTTCAACATTTACAATGAGGTAATTAAATATGGCATTTCGTATTGAAAAAGACACAATGGGCGAAGTTCAAGTTCCAGCAGATAAATACTGGGCGGCGCAAACCGAGCGTTCACGCAATAACTTTAAAATCGGGCCTGAGGCTTCTATGCCCCATGAGATTATTGAGGCATTCGGCTATCTAAAAAAAGCAGCAGCGTATGCCAACCATGATTTAGGTGTGTTGCCAGTAGAAAAACGTGATTTAATTGCCCAAGCTTGCGATGAAATTTTAGCCAATAAATTAGACGATCAATTCCCGTTGGTAATTTGGCAGACAGGTTCAGGTACACAATCTAACATGAACCTGAACGAAGTTATTGCCAATCGTGCACATGTATTAAACGGTGGAAAATTAGGTGAAAAATCCATTATTCACCCAAATGATGACGTAAACAAATCCCAGTCTTCCAACGATACTTTCCCAACTGCAATGCATATTGCTGCCTACAAAAAAGTCGTTGAAGCCACGATTCCTGCTGTTGAGCGCCTCCAAAAAACTTTTGCGCAAAAATCTGAAGCTTTTAAAGATGTAGTGAAAATCGGACGCACACACTTAATGGATGCCACTCCGCTTACATTAGGCCAAGAATTCTCTGCCTATGCCGCGCAATTACACTTCGGTTTACTTGCATTGAAAAATACCCTACCGCACTTACGCCAATTAGCCCTTGGCGGCACGGCTGTGGGTACCGGCTTAAATACGCCGAAAGGCTATGATGTGAAAGTCGCTGATTATATTGCGAAATTCACCGGTTTACCATTTGTTACCGCAGACAATAAATTTGAAGCATTAGCCGCCCATGATGCACTAGTAGAAACTCATGGCGCATTACGTCAATTAGCTATGAGCCTGTTCAAAATCGCTAATGACATTCGTTTATTAGCGTCAGGCCCGCGTTCCGGCATCGGTGAAATCTTAATTCCGGAAAATGAACCAGGTTCTTCCATCATGCCGGGAAAAGTGAACCCGACCCAATGCGAAGCTATGACCATGGTGTGCGCGCAAGTGTTCGGTAACGACACTACCATCGCATTCGTAGGTTCCCAAGGTCACTTCCAATTGAACGTGTTCAACCCGGTAATGATCGCAAACTTCCTACAATCTGCACAATTGTTAGCAGATGCGTGTGTTTCCTTCGACGAACATTGTGCAACAGGTATCGAACCAAACTATCCTCGCATTAAACAACAACTTGAAAATTCATTGATGTTGGTAACCGCACTTAATACTCATATCGGTTACGAAAATGCAGCAAAAATCGCAAAAACCGCCCATAAAAATGGTACAACGCTGAAAGAAGAAGCGATCAATCTTGGTTTAGTAACTGCCGAACAGTTTGACCAATGGGTACGCCCGGAAGATATGGTTGGTAGTCTAAAGTAACCTTAATTTAACAAACATAGCAAAACGGCTCAATTTTGAGCCGTTTTTTATTGCAAAAAACACTAATATACCCTAGTATTACGCTCAACTTTTGTTGAACCTATAAGGATAAAAAATGAACGAAAATTTAATCTGTTATAAGCGTATGCCGGTTTGGAACAAAGACAGCTTGCCAAAAATGTTCCAAGAAAAACACAACACAAAGGAAGGAACTTGGGGAAAAATTACGGTTTTAAGCGGTAAATTGAAATTTTACGTGCTAACAGAGCAAGGTGACGTGGTTAGCGAGCATATCTTCGCAGCAAACGATGATACTCCTTTTGTTGAGCCACAACTATGGCACAAAGTGGAAGCGCTTTCTGATGATCTGGAATGTTATCTTGAATTTTATTGTACTAAAGAAGATTATTTCACTAAAAAATATAATATGACGGCAACTCATTCAGAAGTGAAAAGCGCTATTAAAACAGTGAAACCTTGTAAAGTACTGGATTTAGGGTGTGGACAGGGGCGTAACTCCTTATTTTTAAGTCTATCGGGATATGATGTCACCGCGTGGGATCACAATCCTGCAAGTATTGAGTTTTTAACACAAACAGCAGATAAAGAATCTTTACCAATTCAAACCGCACTTTATGACATCAATACGGCCAATATTCAAGAGAATTATGACTTCATTCTTTCCACTGTGGTTTTCATGTTTTTGGATCGCCATGCCGTGCCGAATATTATCAAAAATATGCAGGAGCATACAAATCCAAACGGCTATAATCTGATTGTTGCAGCGATGTCCACTGAGGACGTGCCTTGTCCAATGCCTTTTTCTTTTACCTTTAAAGAAAATGAATTAAAAAATTATTATCAAGGTTGGGAGTTACTCAAATACAATGAAGAAATGGGCGAATTGCACAAAACCGACGAACATGGCAATCGTATTAAAATGAAGTTTGTCACCATGTTGGCAAAAAAGCCTGAATAGAAACATAACAACAATAATCGAACTTTGCCTAGAAATAAAGTGCGGTTTAAAATCAATAAGATTTTAGACCGCACTTTTTACTTAATATAAGCTATCGATCAAAACAGCTTATTTTTCTTTTGGTGGTTTAATCGCCAATAAATTACAACTTAATTTACTGATAACGTGTTCGGCTGTATTACCCAGTAAAGCTGCGGATAAGCCGGTGCGACCCAAAGTACCGAGAACGACTAACTCTGCCTCTAACTCTTTTGCTACATCAGGAATAACATCTTCCGGAAAACCTTCGCGAACATGGGTATGATCTTCATCAATACCAAAACTTTGACGCAACGCTTTCATATTAATTAAATATTGGCCGCGAATACCATTGGTGTATTCACTGGTATGAAATTCCGGCAGATCTATCGCCATATTAATCGGAGTTGGCGGATAGGCACTGACTAGATGAATATTGCCACGTTCCAAATTATCTGCCAGATCAATACTTAAGGAAACTAAGCTCTTATTAAGGGCTTCATGATAATCTTCATCGCCTGAAACATTCACCGCGACCAATATACGCCGTTGGTGTTTCCAGTCGCCATCACGTACAACTAACATTGCTGTTGGGCATTTACGCAGAAGTTGCCAATCCATCGGAGTAAAAATTAAGGAAGTCAGACTTTCTTCCTCTTTGGTATATTTAACTACTAAATCATAGTTATTTTTTTCTACTTCGGCACTAATAGCCTCTGCTTCATTACTGCTCCAGACAACAACAGGTCGAAATTCAATCATAGGATCGGCATATTTTTCTAAATATGGCTGAATTTCTTTTTGACGCTGGGCAATCACGCCTCTGTGCATTTCTTCGCGTTCCTCTGCAGAAAGCAAAGCTGATATTTCATAGGACAAATCATAAGCTGCTAAAAATACGGTAATTTTGACGGGAACTTCGCTTTTTTGTTCTTTAACCAAACGAACCGCACGCGCTAACGCATATTGTTTATCATTTTCCGGGTTAAGAACGACGAGTATATTATTGAACTTCATAACAACCTCCTTTGCTTTCTTTATTAACCTATAGCATAGTGGTTATTCTGAAAAATGACAAGTTAAGAGGTTCAAAAATATGACATAACACAAATTTTTCTTATGTTATGCCACTTTGTTATTTTATAATTATCTACAGCAAAATTATTCGATAGGTTTAACCTTCGCTTTGGTTGTTGCTGCTAGCTCCGCTAACTCCGGCATATTATTAATCGTAATATATTTTCCTTGTACTGATAACATGCCTATTTTCTGAAAACGACCGAGTAAACGACTGATCGTTTCTACAGTTAAACCAAGATAATTACCTATATCGCCACGAGTCATTGTTAAACGGAATTCACGTGCCGAAAATCCACGTGCCGAATAACGTTTAGAAAGGTTATAAATAAAAGCTGCAAGACGCTCTTCTGCATTCATTTTCGATAAAAGCAAAATCATCTCTTGATCATTTTTAATTTCACTACTCATCAAACGCATGATTTGCTGGCGTAATTTTGGCATTTTCCCTGCCAAATCATCTAAAATATCAAACGGAATTTCACACACCATCGCCGTTTCTAAAGCTTGAGCAAAACTTGGATGGGTCATATTCATAATTGCATCAAAACCGACTAAATCTCCGGGTAAATGAAAAGAAGTGATTTGTTCTTCTCCCGTTTCGCTGATAGTATAGGATTTGATTGTTCCGGAACGAATAGCATAAATAGAAGTGAGTTCATCGCCCGATTTAAATAGAATTTGCGATTTTTGAATGGGTTTTTTGCGCTCAATAATATTATCTAATTGATCGAGCTCATGTTCGTTTAATGTGAAAGGGATACAAAGCTGACTAATACTGCAATCCTGACAGTGAATAGCACAGCCTCCCGATTGAACTTTGCGACCTACTTTTATTTCCGTGGTTAAAATGTTCATTCCGTCCCCTAACAATTCTAAAACGACGATAAAATCGTGCTAATATTGATCTAACTCAATAAATTGTAACATTAAATATAAAAATCAAGAAGAACTAAATCAAAATCTGAGGTGAAAATGGCTAGCGAAAAATTAACTAAAAAACGCTTAATTCAAATCATTATTGTATTATGTATTTTGTTGGTAGCATTCTTTTATCGCACTTATCAGCACTATGTTTAACTAAACTGTAGAAGAGCAGACCTAATCTGATAAATCACAATAAAAAGCGAGAGTTTCACGTTTCGAATATAAGTGCCAAATTCAATCTGAATAATCCCCGATTGCTCCTTCACGCTTTGGTAATCCGAGTGCATTTTGCTACGGTTGCAATAAATAAAGTGCGGTTGATTTTGAAGGTGTTTTTAAGCTTCAGATTTTTAATAACTGATATTCCTCTATATTTTGATTATTCAGCACGATACTAAGAGCATGGGGAAACTCTTTTTTCTCTTCCAAGTCTTTAAGTAGATGGGGCTATTGATATAACAGAAGAATTGCAATAAAAGAAAGAACATTATAAACCATTAGGTCTTTAATAAAAAAGTGCGGTCAATTTTTTAAGCGTTTTTACTAAAACAACATAAAAATTGACCGCACTTTCAAGCAAACAGGTAAATTTTTTACCCTAATGCCGCTAAGTCTTTATCAATTAAATAGATTGATTTACCGTCATTACCGATAATATTAAACTTGTCTAAGATACCGCTGAATAATTTTTCTTCTTCATGCTGTTCTGCTACATACCATTGTAAGAAATTAAATGCGGAATAGTCTTTTTCTTCAAAAGTCTTAGCAACTAATTCATTAATTTTTGAAGTAATCAGCTTTTCATGCTCATATGTAATTTCTAATACTTGCTGTAAAGAATGAAATTCATGCGGAGCTTCTTTAATAGTTTCAATTGTTGCGATAGCACCGGTTTCATTTAAATAAGTAAACAGTTTACGCATATGCCCCATTTCTTCGGCAGCATGAGCAGATAAAAATTTTGCTGCTCCGGAATATCCTTTATAGGCGCACCATGCGCTCATTTGTAAGTATAAATTAGATGAATAAAACTCTAAATTCATCTGATCATTTAATAACTTCACTACATTTGTCGATAACATGTTTATATCCTTCTTATTCTAACGTTGCCAAATCTTTATCAATTAAATAAAGTGAACGACCATCTTCACCTAAAATATTGAATTTATCAATCACTCCGCCAAATAGCGTTTCTTCTTCATGCTGTTCGGCTACATACCATTGTAAAAAGTTAAATGTGGAATAATCTTTATTGGCGAAAGTCACTTCTACTAATTCATTAATTTTAGAAGTTACATGTTTTTCGTGCCCAAAAGCTGTTTCCAACACTTCACGCAAAGAAGAATATTCGCTTCTAGGCGCCGGGATCTGCCCCAATAATGGCAAACCGCCGGTTTCAATTACATAGGTAAAGAGTTTTTGCATATGTTCCATTTCTTCATCAGCATGACGAAGTAAAAACGCTGCTGCGCCTTCATAACCTTTGTTTGCACACCATGCACTCATTTGTAAATAGATATTAGATGATGCGAATTCAAGGTTAATCTGTTCATTTAATTTGTCGATAATTGCTTTATTTAGCATAATAAGTTCCCTTTTTTTGATGATTGAACAATGAATATCTACCCTGTTTAGTATAAAAACTGCGCTAGGGTAAGTGAAGCAACATTTTAATTAAAAAAAATGTTTTGGCAAGAGGTATTTTATATAATTACTTGATTTTCAAATAGATAGTTAACAAGAACAATTAACATTTAGAATTAATTAACAAGAAATTTACATTTAAAATATGAAATTATTTGCATTTAAATTTCGATTCAAACATTGACCAATAAAGTTATCGGTATAATTTGATTTTTCACAAAATATCATTATAATGACCGACCTCAGCATATGATGCTGAGAAAGAATATGGGAAATCACTGGGTCGCCTGTGGTTTTTGTCAATTAAACATTTATTTTAGAGAACATCAAAATGGCATTTAAATTTAACGCTGAAGTTCGTACGTCGCAAGGTAAGGGTGCGAGCCGCCGCCTGCGTCACAACGGTCAAATTCCTGCTATCGTTTACGGTGGCAAAGAAGAGCCGATTTCAATCGTATTAAATCACGACGAACTAAACAACGCTCAAGCACATGAGAATTTCTATACTGATACAATTACATTAGTTATTAATGGCAAAGAAACAGCTGTAAAAGTGCAAGCAATGCAACGTCACCCGTTTAAACCAAAATTGGTTCACATTGACTTTAAACGCGTTTAATCAGAATTTCTGAGTAACTTATTACGTTAAAACCCTTTGCAATGGCAAAGGGTTTTATTTCTTTTAAGCATCAGGCAAAAACAACGGCCCCAGCGGTGTTTTAGGTAGCCCAAATCTTTCAGGGTAATGTACATCCACCAAATACAGTCCTTCAGGTTTAGCCGTCGGAGCAGCAAGCGTGCGATCTTTCTGCGCAAGCAACCAACCTATCCACTCCACCGGCCGGTTTCCACAACCTACCTCCAGCAGACTTCCAACAATATTACGCACCATATGGTGTACAAAGGCATTAGCCTGAATATCAACAATGATATAATCCCCTTGCCGAGTCACATTCAAATGGTGAATATTACGCCACGGTGTATTTGATTGACATTGTGCCGCACGGAAGGAAGAGAAATCATTTTCTCCCAATAATGCCTGCCCTGCTTGTTGCATTAATTGATGATCGAGCATCAAATGGGTATGTGTTATTCCATATGGCAAAATCGCTGAACGTAGTTTATTGCTATATAAAACATAACGATAACGACGAGCGGTAGCACTGAAACGAGCGTGGAAATCATCCTCTACCCGTTTTGCCCATTTCACTGCAATATCATCAGGTAAATTAGCATTGGTTCCGAATGTCCAGGCTTTATCCGGTCGCACTGCATCTGTTTCAAAATGTATTACCTGCCCTGTGGCGTTTACTCCTGAATCGGTACGCCCGGCACAAAACACCTGAATTTCTTCATTTGCTACAAAAGAAAGCGCACGTTCCAACTCCGCTTGTACACTTGCTACCCCCTCCTGTCGTTGCCAACCAAAATAATTCTTGCCTTGATATTCAATTCCTAATGCAATCTTCATCATATCACTCATTGTTCCACTAAAAGTGCGGTCGATTTTAGCCGAGTTTTATAAAAAATGCAGCGTTTAAACGGAAAAAACCGACAACTTACGTTGTCGGTTGAAAAAGACATTAACTACCAGTATTTTTTTATAATATTATTAACACAATATTGTCGATTAGAAATAGATGCGGGTACCAATCCCAATACGTTTTTCTTTATGTACCGTTACATTAGCTTCTTTAGTTCTGAATGAACCGCCTTCCACATAAAGCACTACGTTTTTGTTAAAGCTATGATCGGCACCTAAGAACCAACCACGGAATTTACCGTCGTTCGCACCTTTAGTTTCGCCTCTACCCCATAAATATTCAGCATAGGCTTTATTTGATTCGGTAATTTGATATTTCGCACCTACTTCAAATTGATTTAATTTCGCATATTTTTTAGGGCCTACACGGAATGTGTGATCTGCTTTATTTTGTTCAGATTTTGCACCAGCCCAGTCAAAACCAAGCGCCATTGGTCCATAAGACAACTCTAAAGCTGCGCCGTAACGTTTTTGCGTATATTCGTTGGTTTCTAATGTACCTTGCTTAATTTCGCCGTAACCACCTTCAGTTGCAAAACCAAATTCACCAATTTTTCTTTTATAGAATGCACCTAAATTGTAGCCTTGACCGTTATTAGCTGTTTTGTGATCAGGTGTTGCAGAATCGGTTGATTTTTTTGCCGCAGTACCGAATAAATAATCGGCACCAAAGCGGAAACCACCCCACTCGCTAGACATAAAGTGTACTGCTTTATTATGCGCATCAACAACTTTAACGATAGCACCTAATTCATAAGTATAGTCTGATAAACCAATATGGTCACCGACAACTAATTGACGACCAAATGTTAAACTACCTACATCTTTATGTTGTAATCCTGCAAATAAACGTTTTGTATGAATGCCGTCACCAATAGTATCTTTTTGAGTAAAACGAATTTCAGTCGCACCTAATGCCGTAACGCCGCCACCAATAGATTGGAATACACGCACTCGAACTCGAGAGCCTTTGTCAACAAGATCAGTACGCTTATCTGTATGGTTAGCTATTTGCAAAGCAACACGACCGTCAAGATCAAGTTTTGTACCTTCTTGTTCATAAATTACAGTCGCGTTGGCTGAAGTTGCAGCTGTTGCAGCTACTGCTAATGCAATAAGAGTTTTTTTCATATTGGTCACCTTTAATTTTAGTTTGAACGAATTAATGTTTAATCACTCACAATTAAGAAATTTCTCTTCATTTTTCCATTTGATAATGGTGTATTTCTTAATTTCTGAGCTAAAGGTACTCAAACTTTAAATCCATGTCAACTGTGTGTAAATTTTACGCAAACCCATAAAGGTGTTTATTTTCAATGAGTTAAAAAAATCAATATTCGCTACGAAAACATAAAAAATGATAACTTGATCACATTTTTTAAAAATTTTTGGAGCATAACTCCAGTATTGATTTAGTATAACATTATGATTTTTATGATATAAATACATTCCCTAAAAAGACTGATTTTACTGAACAAACATTTTTTTGTATGTTTAAAAAGTTTCTTTCAATTTTGTGACGCAGATCACATATTTAATAATTAAGTTACGGAACTTTTATCTAAATAGGGGGAAATGTAAAGGAAAAAGTACGGTCATTTTTTCGCCGTTTTGTAAAAAAATGATTAATACAAAACCGCACTATTTAGAGAAATGTTATCACTTAATTTGGATATATACGGTAATTTCTTCGCGATCGTGATATAAATGTTTGGCCTGCAGATGGAATTTTAGTCCATGCGAATGTAATTCATCGGCAAGTTTTTGCAAGCACAATTGTACTTCGGCATAACGTTTCTTCATCGGCAATTTAAGATTAAAAATCGTCTCCCGACACCAACCATTCAACAGCCATTTACCAATCAGAGCGGTGATTCGACTTGGTTTTTCCACCATATCGCAGACCAACCAGTGAATTTGTTTACGCTTCGGAGGCTGAAATTTAAAGCCGTCTTCGGGGCAATGCTCAATCCGTCCGGTATCATGCAAACTTGCCGCCATTTTGCCGTGATCTACTGCATACACAAACAAACCACGCTTTACTAACTGATATGTCCAGCCGCCCGGGCAAGCCCCTAAATCAACCGCAAGCATGGTTTCATTCAAGCGCTTAGCCTCTTCCGTTTGCGGGATAAAGGTTAGAATCGCTTCTTCCAACTTCAGCGTAGAACGGCTCGGTGCATCGATGGGAAATTTTAAACGCGGAATTCCCATAAAATGTGGTGAGTGGTTATCAGAATACGAATAGCCTACATAACAGGCGTTAGATTTGATGAAAAAACAATGTAAATTCAGACCGCTCTTTTGATGTGATTCCCCCATTAACCAGCCCTGTTTTTTCAATGCACTACGTAAAGGCACAGTAAATTTACGACAAAATCCCAACAGTTCTTTGGCTTCATTGGTATCTGCCGTTTCCACCCAAATATCGTTGTTACGGTTAAATTTGATTTGCGTTGAGATAAGTTGATACTGTTGAATAATCGGTGTAATGCGATCGACGGGAGGCAGCTCTTCCAACAGATCCGATACTACGATCATTTGGCGGGCGAAAATTAAACTGTCAAATGGAATTTCTCGTGCCAAACGATCCGCTTCACCCGTTTGATAACATTCGAAAATAACATAACCGCTGTTATCAATTACTCGAGCAAAGCCAAATACACCAAGCGCGGTCGCTTTTTCGGTAATTTCTGCAGCAACTTCTTTTTCAAATCCGCTACGACAATATAATGCCAATTTATTCAATGTGTTACCTTAATTTTAAGTTTTTATTTTAAATCACAAAATATACAGCCATTTAGAAAGGACATACTATAAAATGAAAGAGGTTTTATCATTCATCCGTACGTTTAATCGTCCGCATGATCCATTGGCGAAATGCTTGAATTTGCGCATCGCCGCTTTTATTTAAGTCATTCACCACATAAAAGGATTTACTATCACGCAAATTGGTTTCTAAAGCCACTTGTAAATGCCCATTTTCCACTTCTTGTTGCGCCAATGTTTTATTTGCCAGTACCACACCTTGACCATGAATTGCGGCCTGTAACGCCATAAAAGTGTGACTAAATAACGGGCCGTGTTGAATATTCAATTCGCTCAAATGCAGATGATTTGCCATATTCTGCCAGTTATCGCGTGTATGAATGTGAATAAGCGTATGCTTTTTCAAATCCTGTTTAGTTCGAATTGGCTGCGACTGCAAGAGTTTAGGTGAAGCTAAAATAACCAAATTCTCTTCTGTCAATTTTTCCATTTGTAGATTTTGCCAATTACCACGTCCGTAATAAATTGCAATATCAACTTCTTGGCTGAGTAAACCTTCATCTTGATCAACGCCTTTGATGCGCACTTCTATGCCGGGATATTGACGGTTAAATTCGCTTAAATGCGGTACTAACCAATAAATACCAAAAGTTTGCGGTACACTAATAGTCAAAGGCTGCTTATCCTGCTCCATTAATTTGCAGGTAACTTCAGCTAATTTATGCAAAATAGCGGTTATTTCAATAAAATAAGACTGCCCTAAATCAGTCAGTTCCAATGCTCTATTTTTGCGTTTAAACAATTCTACGCCTAAAAAATCTTCCAACAATTTGATCTGATGGCTAACTGCCGCCTGTGTTACGAATAACTCATCAGCAGCTTTGGTAAAACTCAAATGTCTAGCCGATGATTCAAACGCTTTCAGTGAATTTAGGGGGGGCAAACGCTTATGCATAAAAATTCCCACCCATCAACCGGATATAACAAATCGTCAGATTATTTTTTTTAATGCCTTGAATTAAAATATCTCGCTTGCTCAACTCATTCGACCTCTTTAAAATTTCCCTATACTTAATGATTTGGTAATTCCTTATAAATTAAGATTATGCTTTTGGTTAAGTATTATGTTGTGTTTGCATATTGTTCGGGAAACCTAACGGAGTAACTTAGTGATCGTTTAGTTGCTTAGTTACTTTTTAACTTCCTGTATATTTTAAACCTCATTTGGGTTTCCATAACACCGTCTCTTTGAAGACGGTGTTTTTTTGAATTCTAACATAGATATTGACACCTGTCCTCATTTCACTAACTACGGCATTCTTAGCCCTGCTACCTTTTCTTATCAACCTTAGAAATAAAGGCTTGGTGCTAAATAATTGTTTGCAACTTTTTAATAATGGTGTAGATTTAATGCGTTATGTGGTTATAAAGAATATAA
>CAJPST010000044.1 GCA_905373425.1 uncultured Mesocricetibacter sp. | reverse complement strand
GGAAGAAATAAGCTTAATGGACGTTTTTTCACAATTTGACAAACTTCATCCCAAATTGGCCACCAGCTATCAATTTCCGCATTCAAAGAACGCAGTGCAACCCAAAGCGTTAATGAAAAACTGACAATTAAATTCACTAAACCAATCAACAATACAAAACCAATGCATTGTAAAAGCAATGAATAGGTGAATTGTCCGCTCACAGCAATATAGCCTACATTCGCAGATGAAAATGCCACATGACGAATATCTAACGGAAGGTGCGTTAAGTAACCTACCACACCGGTAATCCCAAGCAACATACCAAAGCAAAGGTTACCGATAAGCGAGCCATAATTCTCATGCATATAATTAGCAAATTTAACGCGAGATTTCTCAGACATTAATTTTTTCAATAACGGATGTTGGGTTAAACGCATACGCATATTCAAATAATTGCTGCGGTTATCAAAATAGCCCGAAATAATCCCTGAGCAGAATAACCATACCCCCGCAATAGCTGCAAACCATAAGGTTCCCGCAAAAGGATCAATACTATGCAACTGATAAGCGATTTGATCTGTATTCATCAACGGCTCACCTGTTTTATATTGGTAACCAAACGCAATCAATGCGGCCAATCCCATCGCAATAAGTACATTGCCTAGCACCGCAATACTTTGAGAGCGAAATACATCCACTAATAATTGGGCTAATTTCATATTGACGCTTTTACCTTGAGGCGTTTTCTCAACAGCCTCAGCAAAACGGGCTGCAGTCATGGCAGGCTGTTTTGTTGCTACCGTAAAATGCAACATAAAGATCACCATAAAACCTAAGCCGTAATTTAAGCCTTCGGCTATCCCTTTCCAGACTTTGTCATCAATAATGCTACCGAGATAGATTTTAAATAGCGCCATCAGTGCAATTAATACACCACCACCAGCCGCAGAATAAAACATTGCCCAGTACTCTTTTTTATCTCGAGTAATGTAATGCTCGCCATGATCACCCGCATTTTGGGTAATGCTACGTGAAATTAATCTTGAGCTTTGTTTCCATAATCGGGTAATGCTATGTTTTTCTGCTGCTGCACGGGCAAAACAGCCGGTTAATAACAATATTCGGCGTGGTAAATAGCGATTTGAAACAAAAATTGCCATCAAGGTTTCTAATCGTTCTAAGGTCTGAGAAAGACGCTCCAATAAATAAGCCGTATTTAAAGAAGAGCCCACCACTGCTCCACGTTTTTGCAAACGCTCAACCAATTTTTTACATTGGCTAAACATTACCTGTAAATGGCTATCATCAAAAACGGTTGATTGGCGGCGCGCCTGTAACCAATTCACCACTTCATGGTGCAATGCCACAAAAGGGGAATCTGCATTCAACAGAGAGGGCTCCATTCGCATCAGCTCAGGATCCATATCTTCAGCAGCAATCCAAATTGAAAGCATCTCAATGGCAAATAGCCCTTCACTTTCAATATGATTTTTTAAACGCTCACGATCTTTTTGTTCTGTACAACGGGTTAAGACGCCAAATACGCCTCGCCACGTTTTTAAAGGAACGGCATCAATCCAGCGTGCATCATTTTTATCGCTAAATAATAAATAAAAAATATCACGTAAATCATTAATATCTTTAAAAGAGGGGTTAAAACGCTCATAAATACGCGTTTTCATCTCCTGTCCAAAACCGCCACGTGTAAGAATACCGCTACTAATAAACAAGGGGTAAAGGCGTAAACCACATAACCAACCACATAATAATTTCGAAACAGAACAGCCTAATTCTTTATCGTTCTTTAAGATAAACTTAAACAAATGCAAGGTCGGAGAAATTTTTTCTGTGGGGCTGCTACGTAGTAATTGGCACAAGCCCTCCACGAGACCAAAGGCATCGTTTTCCGCCACTTTGTTACGCAAAAATTGCGGTAAGGTATCGATTTTAATCATGAGCTTCCCCCTCATATCGTTTATATTCAAAAGCGAGACATTATACAGCTCTGTTGGATAAAGTAAAAATTAGCGGAAAAAGTGCGGTCAAAATTTTCAGAGTTTTTCAAATTAGAAAAATTCCTGAAAAACTGACCGCACTTTTGTAAGGTTTATACCTCAAAGGTCATTTAGAAATTCGCATTTCTCGGAGCACGTGGGAACGGGATCACATCACGAATGTTTTGCACACCGGTGACATACACAATCAAACGTTCAAAACCTAAACCAAATCCGGAATGAGGAACTGTACCGTACCGACGAAGATCACGATACCACCAGTAATCTTGAGGATTTAATCCCATTTCAACCATTCGCTTATCCAATACCTCTAAACGCTCTTCACGTTGTGAACCACCGATGATTTCACCAATTCCGGGTGCTAGTACATCCATTGCCGCCACAGTCTTACCGTCGTCATTAAGGCGCATATAGAAGGCTTTAATATCTTTCGGATAATTTTTTACCACTACTGGGGATTTAAAATGCTCTTCTGCCAAATAGCGTTCATGTTCAGAGGAAAGATCAATTCCCCATGACACTGGAAACTCAAATTTTTTACCTGATTGTAATAGCACTTCAATCGCATCAGTGTAATCAATTTGGGCAAAATCGGAGTTAATAAAATGTTCCAAACGCTTAATTACGTCTTTATCAACATGTTTTTCAAAGAATTTCAAATCATCTTTGCGTTCTGCCAATACGGCTCGGAAGACATATTTCAACATATCTTCCGCTAACTTGGCATTATCTGCTAATGTGGCAAATGCCACTTCCGGTTCAATCATCCAAAATTCTGCCAAATGGCGAGTCGTATTGGAGTTTTCTGCACGGAAGGTCGGTCCGAAAGTATAAATTTTACTTAGCGCACAGGCATAAGTTTCACCGTTTAACTGTCCTGATACAGTGAGGAAAGACTCTTTACCGAAGAAATCTTGTGAAAAATCGACCGCACCTTTATCATCACGCGGTAAATTTTCCAGATCTAAGGTGGAAACACGGAACATTTCCCCGGCACCTTCTGTATCAGATGCCGTAATCAGCGGTGTCGCTACCCAATAAAAGCCTTGTTCATGGAAGAAGCGATGAATCGCCTGCGCCAAACAGTGACGCACACGTGCCACTGCACCGATAATATTGGTACGCGGACGTAAATGTGCGACTTCGCGTAAGTATTCGATGGAATGACGTTTTGCCGACATCGGATAAGTTTCAGGATCTTCCACCCAACCGGTGACTTCAATATTTTCTGTTTGTAATTCTACTGCTTGACCTTCAGCCGGAGATTCTACCACTGTTCCGGTTACAATAATGGAACAGCCTGTGGTTAATCGCAAAACGTCAGTTTCATAATTAGTAATATCGTTATTTATAATTGCTTGAATAGGATCAAAACAAGAGCCGTCATATACGGCTAAAAAAGAAAGTCCTGCTTTTGAGTCTCGGCGGGTACGCACCCAACCGCGAACGGTCACTTTTTCACCAACGGCTACTTTACCTTGTAGCACATCGGCAATTGCTGCTATTTTTGTCATTTTTACCTCAAAATAAATCAGAAATTAAATTTGTAGAAAATGGTGTTTAGTTTACCTTAAGTTGGCTAAATTACCAAAAATATCCCCAAAAATTTCCATTTGATTCATTTTGCTAAATGGATTAAGCCTAAATTTCTGTAAAAATTTTGTGATCTTTGTTTGATTTTTACAAATTGGTGGTTGATAAAACTTGCAATTTGGATAATTATTAGTTGAGAATTTATAAGGTAATAAGACAGGGTCTTATTTGTTTGTTGTAGTTGTCCGTAAAAGGACTAGCCATAGAGGTTTAAAGGTATGGAAGTTGGTGTTGTAAAATGGTTTAACAATGCAAAAGGATTTGGTTTTATCAATGCAGAGGGTAGTGATGTGGATATTTTTGCACATTATTCTGTCATTGAAATGGAAGGTTATCGCTCATTAAAAGCGGGTCAAAAAGTAAATTTTGAAGTAGTACATGGTGAAAAAGGATCTCATGCAACAAAAATAGTCCCAATTATCGAATAAATTTCTCCTTAATATTTGTCATATTTATTTAAAAAGTCCGATAATGAAAAGACAAGGGTTATCTTGTCTTTTTTATTTACATTTCTCTCGTATTTTCGATGAAAAACAGGCTAAAAATTAATCGCTCTTTGTCTTAATATTTGCTTTGGGCTTAAGCTGAGGTAGTCAGTTATTTAGATAAAAAAACACGGACAAACGCCCGTGTTGATTTGATTTTTATTCTTCTATTTTATTGTGCAGAATAATAACCTGCCATAGAGCTGTAAATTGCATTTTCGCTTTGTATAACATTATATTTGGCGTTCAAAATAGAAATTTGCGAGTTTTTCTCGGTGTTGGCGGCGTTCAACCATTCTCTCAGTTCGGAAACACCGGCATCGTAGCGGTTACGATAATATTGGGTAATTCTTTGATCGTGTTCATATTTCTTTTTGATGTTATCATAACTTTGTAATGATTGATTATATGCAAAATAATTAGTATCCACCTCATTTAATGCCGTAGTAATACTTTTTTCGAAATTGATTTTTGCCATTTCATATGCAGCTTCGGAGATTTTGACATTCCATTTCACTCGATTCCAATCCAAGAACGGCAAGCTTATGCCTAAACTACCACCCGCAATTGGTGTGGAAAATGCATTATCTACTTTATTGCCGTTAGAAGCCAAGCTTGCACCTAAGGTTATACTAGGGAACCAACTTTTCTGCATGGCTTTGGCATCTTTAAACGCACTATTTAAGCGATATTGGTTACCTTTTACATCAGGACGGTTGGCTATTGTAGAAACCGGGACATTCAAATTAACTTTAGTGGTTTTCACATCTAAGATATGTGGAAACTGAATATTTAGCGGCTCACTAGGTTTTAAGTTTAATAGGTTGCGTAAAGTTTGCTCGGCAGTTTTCTTTTGTGTTTGGTAGTTTATCAACACATTACGCGCCTGTAATACCGCTTGTTGCGCTTGATCGGTACTGGCTGCATCAGCGATTCCCTGTGCCAGGCGGGTTTGCATGATGTTATTAATTTGTGTGTAATATTTAATATTATCTTCAGCTGCAGCAATCGCATCGATTAAATAAGAGATTTGATAATACGTCACTACTGTCGCATTAATTAAAGAAAGACGGGTAGCATGCATATCTTGTTCTGTTGCTGCATGCGTCCATTCTGCGGCATTGGCAGCATCGGCTAAACGACGCCATAAATCTAGCGTATAACCCACATTTAACGAACCACCATGATTAATGGTTGAATTTCCACCGGTTTCAATATTTTTACTTGCGGTGGAGGAAGTTGATGCGCTGAATGAAGGTACAAGATTCGCGCCAACCAAATTAGCCGAATACAAAGCCGAATTTACGGCAATTGCCGCACGGGCTAAGTCTTTATTATTGGTTAAGGCTTGCTCAATCACACGGTTAAGTTGTACATCGTTATACAATGTCCACCAATTTTCCTTAATGTTATATTGTTGGGTAATTTCCTCATATTGTTTGAAATCCAATTTGCTAGCTTGATATGAATCATCAATATTGGCACACCCTACCAATAGGCCGGAAATCAATAGACTGAGGGCTAATTTCTTTGTTTTTAACATTGTTTTTTCCTTAATTAAATATAAAAAGTGCGGTTCATTTTCAGCACATTTTAATATCGTGTAATTATATCAATAAATCTATTCTCGTGCTAATGCGGTAATCGGGTTTAGCTGAGAAGCATTCTTTGCCGGCATATAGCCAAAAATAATACCGATTAAAGTAGAGCAGAGCACGGCGGCTATGATTGAAAAAGTTGAGAAAATCATAGAAAAATCAGTCATAAAAGTATTAAATAGTGCGCCGATAAGGGCGGAGAGCAGAATTCCTGTAGTCCCGCCAATCAAACAAATTAATATAGCTTCAATTAGAAATTGCTGCAAAATATTTGCTTGTCGTGCACCGATTGCCATTCGTACACCAATTTCTTTTGTACGCTCCGTTACTGAAACTAACATAATATTCATCACGCCTATTCCGCCGACAATCAAAGAAATAAAGGCAATGGAAGAAATGAGTAATTTCATTGTTCCGGTGGTGCTTTCAATAGTTTGTCTAATTGCATCGGTATTCATAACAAAAAAGTCTTTTTTACCGTGTCTGGTTATGAGAAACTCAGTTAAACTTTTTTCTGCAACGGCTGAATTAACTTCATCAGCAATTTTTACCGTAATCGAACCGATTTTTGAGCCTCCGGTAATCTTATGCATTACAGTCGTATAAGGCGCATATAAGTTAAGCGAACTACTCGGAGGTCCCATTTGGCGGTTAGATACGACTCCAATAATACGAAACGGGCGTTTAGCAAACATAACTACGTTACCAATAGGATCATCATTCGGAAAAATCGATTTTTGTGAATTTTCGTCCAATACTGCGACTTGAGCGTTCTCTGTTACTTCTTGTTCCGTAAATAATCGCCCTTTTATGAGTTTTAAGCCGTCTACATTAAAATATTGCTCTCCTACGCCACGCAAACCGGTAGAGGAGAAAGAGTTATTGCCATAAATCAATAGACCTGTGGAGGAGGTATTCGGTGTAACGCTTTGAATATAACTTTGTTTTACCAAGGCATTGGCATCATTAATAGTTAAATTCTGCATTTGTTCGGCACGCCGGTCGCCAAATCCCGTACCATTAAATATGGTCATAGTATTAGTTCCCAATTCGTTGATATCAGACAAAATTTTCTGTTGAGTGCCGTTCCCCAGCGCAACTACGGAAACTACCGAGGTTATACCAATAATAATGCCTAACATTGTCAAAATAGAGCGCATTTTATGGGCAATAATGGCACTGATCGACATGCGGAATGCCTCTATTAATTGATCTTTGCTTAATCCGAATTGTCCTTTAGATTTAGGATGATTCTCGGTAGCGCTTTTTTCATTTACTGCATTTTTTTGCGTATCACCGATAATTTCACCATCTTTAATTTCAATTAGCCGATTGGCATGCTCCGCGATATTCTTATCATGCGTCACCATAATGATAGTATGGCCTTCAGCGTGTAGCTGATGAAGGATCTCCATCACATTTTCACCGCTATGCGAGTCCAAAGCCCCGGTTGGTTCGTCTGCCAGAATAACCTCTCCGCCGTTCATTAACGCCCGCGCAATACTTACTCGTTGTTGTTGACCGCCTGAAAGCTGATTAGGCTTATTCTGCTCTTTACCTTGCAAGCCTAATTTTTTTAATAACTCCAAGGCGCGGGCTTGTCGTTCAGATTGGGATTTGCCGGCATAAATAGCCGGCAATGCTACATTTTCTAGGGCGGTTAGACTGGAAAGTAGGTTATAACGTTGAAAAATAAAGCCAAATTTCTGACTGCGTAAATCCGATAACTGAGCCAAACTTAATTCGGATGTTTCCTTGCCATCAATTTTATATGACCCATCGCTTGCTGTATCCAAACAACCGATGATATTCATTAGAGTGGATTTACCTGATCCCGACACCCCCATAATCGCAACGAAATCGCCTTTTTTGATTGTTAGCGAGATGTTTTTCAGAATATGAACGCGATTTTCGCCTTCGCCGAAGTAGCGATTTAAGCGGTTAATTTCAATAATATCCATAAAACTTAATTTTTTTCGACCGCACTTTTAAAACATTCCCGGGCCATCCATAGACCCCACTTGTTCGCCCTCTGCAACCTGTGACAAGATCACTTTATCACCTTCGACTAAACCCGATTTAATTTCGGTTTGGAAATCGTTTTGTTCACCAATTTGTACTTCGCGTCGTTCTGCTTGTGTGCCTTTCAGCACTCTGACAAAATATCGATTTCCTTCTTTTTGTAAGGACATGTTTGGTACAGTTAGTACATTTTTTACACTAGTAATCTTAATTGTATTTTCTGTTGTCATTCCGATACGCAAAACTCGGTTTGGATTATTCACAGACATATTTGCGTAATAATAGACCGCTGCAGTAGACGAGGAAGATGTAGTGCTATTCAAACCGGAAGATGATTTTGCATCGGTTTTAGTGGTTGTAGCTGGATCAACGCTATCAATTACAGCTTGATAAATTGTCAGATTATCAGACAAAATCTTAAAATTGACTTCTTGTCCCGCTTTAACTTTGGTAATGTCACCTTCGGAAATTTCCGCTTTGATTAACATTCGATCTAAATTTGCCACGGTTACAATAGTTGGCGTAGATTGATTGGAGTTGACCGTTTGCCCTTCTGAAATTGGGGTTGAAATCACGGTACCGTCAATCGGCGAAGTAATTTTTGTATAACTCACATTAGTTTCTGCTGTGTTCACTTCAATTTCAGCTTGTTTAATGGATTCTTTCAGGGCTTCCATTTCCGCTTTTGTCGTATCTAATGCGCTTTTCGCCGTATTCAATGAATCTAACGAAGTTGCTTGCTGCTTATATAATTTGGCTAACCGATTATAACTGGATAGTGCCACATCATAAGCAGTTTGTCGTCCTTTCAGTTGTGCCTGTAAACTTGCTAATGCTGCTTTTTTGGTATTTAAACTATTGACTTGGGTTGTAGAATCAATATCGGCGATCATATCGCCTTTTTTTACTTCCTGCCCCAATGTTACATAGAGTTTGGTAATTTTACCCGATACTTGCGCACCAACATCAACTTCATTAGAGCTCTCAATAGTACCTGATGCAACAACCGTTTTTTCCACATCGGAACGTTTTACTTCCTCTGTTAAAAAAGTCGTTCCGGTTTGGTTGTGCTGAGTAAAATAATAAATTACCCCGCCAATTAATACCCCTGCAATTGCAAGGCACCAAAATTTTTTCTTCATAGATCCTCAAATGCCACTAAAATTTACAGCCTATACTATAAATTATTTACCTTAATAAAATCTTAATTTATATACGGTCATTTTTTATCCGTTTTAAACAAGGCTTATTGCATCTATTTTTAAGTAATGCATTGAATGAACGTTCATTCATTTGCGCGAATTCTAACACCAATTTTAAGAAAAATCACGGGGTTTTAACTATTTTGAAAATCCTCTGAATGTCATATACAATAAGTTTAAATGTGATTTTTTATTCCCAAAATATATTTTACAAAAATAATGAAAAAAACGACCGCTCTTAACCCTATTTCCACTCCATTAAATAGTGTTGTGCTAATTGAAGCCTCTGCCGGTACGGGGAAAACGTACACCATGGTGTCGCTTTATTTGCGTTTGCTCTTGCAAGTAGGACAAAATAATTTTTCACGACCTCTTTCTGTTGAGGAAATTTTAGTAGTGACGTTCACTGAAGCCGCCACACAAGAATTAAAAGAGCGGATCCGCCAGCGGGTTCATTTAGCAAAGCAACAATTATCGGCTTATTGTAAAAATCACGATAAAGGGATTTTTAAAGGCTCGGACAATGAAATTCTAGCAGAATTGGTAGATGACATTGCAGATTTAGATTCTGCGGTAGAACGATTGCAGTTTGCCGAACAAAACATGGATTTGGCAGCAATTTACACTATTCATGGCTTTTGTCATCGAATGTTAACGCAATATGCTTTTAATTCAGGCATCCATTTTGAGCTAGAACTGGTGAAAGATGAATCGGAATTATTAACGCATTTAAGTCGGGAATTTTGGCGGAAAAATTTCTATAACTTGCCGTTATCTGCGGCGAATTTCATTCATTTCCACTTAAAATCTCCAGAGGACGTTTTAAAGTTAATACAACGTCAGATTTTCGCCGATACTTTAGAAATCGAAATAAACCAACCGCATTTATTAACTCTTTCATTACAAGATTTTATTAATCAATATGTTGTTAAAAATCAATCGGCTATTTTACAATTTAAGCAGGATTGGTTAGCACAGGAAACGGAAATTCGTCGCATGGTCTTGGATGAAATTACTAAGACGTATCCGAAAGGCGAAAAAAAACGTTTAAAACGAACCACTTATAATTCTAAAAATACACCAAACTGGCTGAATTTGATTCAAAATTGGGCGCAAGATGATTACAATACAAGACTTTTCGATAAGCTGTCTTACTTTGCGCAATCCAAACTGAACAAATCTACGGAAGAGGGAGCAGAACCTTTAACACATCCGCTATTTCATCTTATTGATCAGATTTGCACTGAAGATGCGCTTTATAAAAAAGTCATCTTATATCATTATATTCAATGGATTAAGCAGGAATTAGCGACTTATAAGCTCAATCACAAAGAAAAAGGGTTTAATGATTTATTGGCTTTGCTAAATCAAACTTTACAACACCCACAAGGCGAAAAAACAGCAAGTTTGATTCGCCATCAATATCCTTTTGCGATGATTGACGAATTTCAGGATACCGATGCCCAACAATATCAAATTTTCCATAAAATTTATATGGATACTAAGGAGCAAGAAACCGGCTTTGTGATGATTGGTGATCCGAAACAGGCCATTTACCAATTTCGTGGCGCGGATATCTTTACTTATCTTAATGCGGCAAAGCAGGCAAAATCAGGCTTTACTTTAGGAAAAAATTACCGTTCACAACGAAATTTAGTGGAAACTGTTAATGCGCTCTTTAATTTTAGTGGTAATCCCTCTTTTTTATATCAGGATATTGATTTCACAAATGTTTCGGCACAGAAAGAACAATCTGAATTCTATCTGAACGGAGAAATTCAACCGCCGCTGGTTTGTTATATTGGGGACGAACCTCAGCTTGCTCAAGCCTGTGCTTACAGCATTCAGCAATGGCTGAAAAGTGCGGTGAAAAATAAAGCCGTTTTAAATAACAAACCGTTACAAACAAAAGATATCGCCGTGTTGGTTAGTGATTGGGGAGAAGCAAAATTAATCAAACACGCACTATCAGAACTGGGAATTGCTTCCGTATATTTGTCCGATAAAAGTAATGTATTTGACAGCAAAGAGGCGAGGGAACTGGCATTGATTCTAGCGGCTTGCCTTAATCCGTTTAGTGAGCGTAATATTCTCAATGCATTAGCTACCGGTATTTTTGCGCTAACATCGTTGCAAATTCAGCAAATCAAACAAAATGAAACCTTATTAGAAAACTGGGTTGGACGTTTTGAAAAATATCAGCGTTTGTGGCAATGGCAGGGTGTCTTACCGATGTTATACACACTCTTAATGGAGAAAGATAATCAAACTAACAATGCCAATATTCCTGAAAAATTATTGGGGCAAGCAAATGGCGAGCGTCGTTTAACAGATATTTTGCATTTAGTGGAATTATTGCAGCAAGCAGCCGCACTACATGAAAGTGAAGCGGCGTTATTACGCTGGTTTGAGCGTCAAATTCAAGGTGAAGATCGTCGGGATGGACAAGAAATTCGTTTGGAAAGCGAACGGCAATTGGTCAAAATTGTAACAATACATAAATCAAAAGGATTGGAATATGGTTTAGTCTGGTTGCCTTTTATTGCTTCTGGTAAACAGTGGAGTTCTCCCGAATTTTTGACTTATTATAATTCCGAAACACAAAAAATTCACTGGGATATTAATAAGTTGAATGCTGAATCGGCACGAAAAGAATATTATGCCGAACAAATGCGTTTGCTTTATGTTGCATTGACACGCGCCAAATATCAGGTAGTGCTAGGGTTACCTGCTAAATTCGCGCCCGATAAATGGAACAGTTTATTATACCTCTTAACTCAAGGTGAAATTGGTATTCAAGAAAAGATTAATAGCAGCCTGTGTGACACCGTCACCTTGCTAGAGGGATTTAAGCAAAGAATCGGGGAAAAGAATATTCTCATTCATCAAACTACAGAACTTAAACCTGATGATTGGAAACCGTCAGAACCGGTTAAGGCGGAAATTAGTGCGGTACAATTTACTACCTCTATTGAACGGAACTGGACAATATCCAGTTTTACCGCTTTAACAATGATGCACGCTAAAAATAAAGAAAAAATACAGCGTAGGGAAGTTGGTCTAAATATCGGGTTGACACAACATAGCGAAAGTGCGGTTGAAAATTCTCCGGTTTTTGATAGCGCAGCAGATTATGATAAAGAAATGTTACCGCTAATCAAAAATGAAGAGGCTAATCAACAATACGATGAATTATCCGAGCAATATCGAGCCGAATACCCGACAGGCCAAACTCCTTTTGATTTTCCGCAAGGGATTCAGGTTGGATTGGCAGTACACAGTTTTTTTGAGCGTAACGAATTCAATCAGCCGATTAATACGGAAAATTTAAGTCGTATTTGCCAGCGTTTGCAGTTAGATGAAAATTGGTTAGAACCTTTAAAACAGTGGCTTGAAAACATCTTGTCAACACCGTTATTCGATAAAGAAAAATTTTGTTTGAAGGATATAAGTCAACGGGATTGTTTAAAAGAGATGCAGTTCTATCTCTCTCTTAAACATAATTTTGATATTACTCGATTTAATAAATTATTACAGAAATATCATAAAATTAAGCAGAATGAGCCGCTCTTATTGGATCAAATTAAGGGAATGGTTCGTGGTTTTATCGATTTAGTGCTTCGCTATAACGGAAAATATTATCTGCTTGATTATAAATCAAATTTACTTGGCCCGCAGCTTTCCGATTATGCTGAAGACAAATTATCGGCGGCAATGTTGCATAACCATTATGACTTACAGTATTTACTTTATAGCTTGGCATTACACCGTTATTTGCGTCAACGTGATGCTACGTATTCCTATGAAACACATTTTGGCGGTGTAATTTATACTTTTATACGCGGAATGAATGGTAAAAATAGTAACTATGGCGTATTTTTCGATTGTCCCGATGTGCGTTTAATTAATGAGTTGGATAATTTATTCTATGCTTAATATTTTACTTAAATTACAACAACATAATATTATCAGTAGCGGGGATTATTATTTTGCAGAATTGATTGCAGAAAAACAACGTCCTTTCAATTATCCGGAACCGATACAACAACTTGCTGTTTTATTGGCGGCATTAGCTAATTACAGTTATCAACAGGGAAATACCTGTTTATATTTAGACCACCATCTTGAACATAATTTATTCGGTTTATGTTATCGAAAATTAGATGATGATCGTGACTATTTGACCGAAATTAAAC
>CAJPST010000043.1 GCA_905373425.1 uncultured Mesocricetibacter sp. | reverse complement strand
ATTTGACTTAGGCGCGAACGAAAAATTAGACGATGCTTACTGGCAACAACTGATTAAAGTACGTTCTGAGGTGAACCGCGTGTTAGAAATCGCCCGTAACGACAAAGTGATCGGTGGCGGTTTAGAAGCGGAAGTGACGGTTTATGCTAACGATGAATATCGTGCCTTGTTGGAACAATTAGGCGATGAATTACGTTTCGTGTTAATTACCTCAAAAGCTGAAGTGAAAGCATTAGCAGACAAACCGGCAGATGTGGCTGTTGGCGAGTTAGAGGGGATTGCAGTAAGTGTTGCTCGTTCTCAAGGCGAAAAATGCCCACGTTGTTGGCATTATTCCGACAAAATCGGCGTGAATCCGGAACATCCGACACTTTGCCCGCGTTGCGTAGAAAACGTTGCAGGCAACGGCGAAGTGAGACGTTTCGCTTAAACATGCATTAACGCATAAGGAAAAGTGCGGTTAAAATCAACCGCACTTTTATTATTTTTTATAATAAAGATTATTTAACGAACTTATGACGAACAAACCAAAATCCGGGCTTTTATTTTTATGGCTAAGTGCGGTCGCTTTTGTGGCCGATTTATGGACAAAATACCTTGTAGTACAAACTTTTGAACTCTATGAAAGTATTAACATCCTACCTATCTTTAATCTGACTTATGTACGGAATTATGGGGCGGCATTTAGTTTTTTAGCAGATCATGATGGCTGGCAAAAGTATTTCTTTATTGTATTGGCGATTGGTATTTCTCTTATGTTGGCATATTTTATGAAGAAAAATCATGTCAACCAGAAATTACAAAATTCAGCTTATGCACTGATTATAGGCGGTGCATTGGCAAATATGGTTGATCGCGCTTATAACGGGTTTGTGGTAGATTTTTTTGATTTTTATTGGCGTGATTGGCATTATCCCGTATTTAACGTAGCAGATATTGCTATTTGTGTCGGTGCAGGATTGCTGGCAATAGATGCCTTTAAAAAAAACAATGACAAAAAAGAGAGTGACATTTCCGAATGAAGATTATCTTAGCCAATCCGCGTGGTTTCTGCGCAGGTGTGGATCGCGCCATTAGCATTGTAGAATTGGCGCTGGAAATTCACGGCGCACCGATTTATGTACGTCATGAAGTAGTGCATAACCGTTTTGTAGTAAACGGCTTACGTGAGCGTGGAGCCATTTTTGTGGAAGAATTAAGCGAAGTGCCGGATGGTGCCATTGTAATTTTTTCCGCCCACGGCGTGTCCCAAGCAGTGCGTCAAGAAGCGAAAGAGCGCAACTTGAAAGTATTCGATGCCACTTGTCCGTTAGTGACTAAGGTACATATGCAAGTGGCCCGCGCCAGTCGAAAAGGTACCAAAGCCATTTTAATCGGTCATAAAGGACATCCTGAAGTGGAAGGCACCATGGGGCAATATAGCAATCAAGACGGTGGTATTTATCTGATAGAGGGCGTGGAAGATATTGCCAATTTGCCCTTACAACAAGATGATGAAGCGACCTTTATGACGCAAACCACGCTTTCCATTGATGACACCAGTGAAACCATCGAAGCGCTTAAGGCCAAATATCCGTCTATTCAGGGACCACATAAAAATGACATCTGCTACGCAACCACTAACCGCCAGCAAGCAGTACGCGAACTCGCCAAACAATCGGATTTGGTGATTGTAGTCGGTTCAAAAAACTCCTCCAATTCTAACCGTTTAGCGGAACTTGCTTCCCGTATGGGCGTGCCGGCTAAACTCATTGACGATCCCGAAGATCTGCGCACGGAATGGCTAACAGATATTCACACCATCGGTATTACCGCAGGGGCATCGGCTCCGGAAGTATTGGTGCAATCGGTCATCAACCGCCTAAAAGAAATGGGTGTGGAAACAGTAGAAGAGCTGGAAGGTTGCGAAGAAAATATGTTCTTTGAAGTGCCAAAAGAATTGCGAATCCGCGAAGTCACTTAATTCGAATCTCTGTAAAAATAAAGCGGGAACTGTTTCTCCGCCTTATTTTTTATAAAACAACCTAAAAAATGACCGCACTTTATCCCATTTTTGCGATCTTGCTTCCAAAAGTGCGGTCAGTTTCTTGCCTGTTTTTTCATCTTGATTGAAATTATCATCGTTGGTCTGCCAACAGAACTTAATCCACATTTAAAAGGAAAAACAAATGAACATAATCAAGAAATTATTGACTTCAATAATGATTGCCGGCACGTTGCTCTCCGTACCGACGGCTTTTGCAGAAAATACTCCGCCCAAGATGGAAGCCAAAACTGAAGCGGCAGTTCAGCCAAAAACAACCGCAGCAGTAGTTGAGCAAGTGAACATTAATACGGCAAGTGCCGCTGAAATTCAAAAGGCATTGATTGGTATCGGTGCCAAGAAAGCGGAAGCTATCGTGCAATATCGTGAAAAACATGGTGCATTTACCGCAGCGGAACAGTTAATGGAAGTTCAAGGGATTGGTAAGGCAACATTCGAGAAAAATAAAGATCGAATAGCTTTCTAACAAATAAAACAACTTCGCACCTCATTTTCGAGGTGCGAAATGATTATTCAGCGGCGTAACCGCTCGGCGGAAGTGGTTGATTGTCCAAATAAGCTTTTCCATCAATAAGTTGTAGGCGTTCTTCCACCAGCCATTTAACTACTAACGGATAAATCTGCACTTCCTGCGCTTTGACCCGTTGTTCAATATCCGCTATCTCATCATCGCTAAAAATAGGCACTTTGGCTTGTAGAATCACCGCACCGCCGTCCACGGTTTCATTAACAAAATGCACTGTAGTACCATGTTCGGCCTCCCCTGCGTCTAATGCCTGCCGGTAAGTGTTCAAACCGGGATATTTTGGCAATAAAGACGGGTGAATGTTTAAAATTTTGCCACTAAAACGACGGGTAAATTCGGCGCTGAGGATTTTCATATAACCCGCCAGCACAATGACATCGGCATTCAGAGATTCGATATAGTCGCCGATTGCCATATCCATCGCCAAATTGTCCGCATAGTCTTTTCGTAAAAAAAGTGCGGTCGGAATTTGTGCCGTTTTTGCTCGTAGCAAACCGTAAGCATCCGCGTTGTTGCTGATCACTGCGCTAATTTTCGCTCGAATAAATGTGTTTTGGCAAGCATCAATCAGCGCCTGCAAATTAGTTCCGTCTCCGGAGATTAAAACAACTATTTTTTTCATAAATAATACGGATAAAAAAGCCTAACCGACTTCGATTAGGCTTAAGTATTAAACTTAATTAACGGATGATAACTTGTTTTTCGCCCGGGTTTAACGATTCTATTTGACCGATTAACCACGCATTTTCACCCGCCTGGCACAATAAATTTAGTGCTTTTTCTACATCTGCCTGTGGCAATGCAATTACCATACCCACACCACAGTTAAACGTACGGTACATTTCATAGCTGTCGATATTGCCTTTTTCCTGCAACCATTTAAATACCGGTTGCCATTCCCAGCTTTTTTCATCAATCACTGCTTTGGTATTATCCGGTAATACACGCGGAATATTCTCCCAGAAGCCACCGCCGGTCAGATGCGCAATAGCATGAACATCAACCTTTTCAATTAACTCCAATACAGATTTTACATAAATTTTAGTCGGTGCAAGCAATTGGTCCCCCAAGGCTTTACCCGCTAATTGTTCTGTTGCCGGATTAACGCCTGCTACGTCAATCACCTTGCGGATTAAAGAATAACCATTGGAATGCGGTCCACTCGAACCCAATGCGATTAACGCATCTCCCGCCTGCACTTTAGAGCCATCGATAATTTTGGCTTTCTCCACCACACCGACGCAAAAACCCGCTAAATCGTAATCACCCGCATGGTACATTCCCGGCATTTCTGCCGTTTCACCACCCACCAAGGCACAGCCTGATTGTACGCAGCCTTCGGCAATACCTTTTACCACATCGGAAGCGACATCTACTTCCAGCTTTCCAGTGGCGTAATAATCTAAGAAAAACAACGGCTCCGCACCCTGCACCACTAAATCGTTAACACACATTGCGACCAAATCAATACCGATGGTGTCATGTTTTTTTAAATCAATCGCTAAGCGTAATTTAGTACCTACGCCGTCGGTACCGGACACTAAAATCGGTTCTTTATATTTGCCCGGCAATGCACATAACGCGCCGAAACCGCCTAAATCGCCGATTACTTCGGGGCGGGTGGTACGTTTGACATGAGGTTTAATGCGTTCGACTAATTCATTGCCGGCGTTAATATCCACACCGGCATCTTTATAACTTAAAGATGGCTTGCTCACGGTTGTTTCCTATGCTTCGGTAAATAAAAACGGATTGCGCATTGTAACACGCTTGAGTAATCCTTTGCGATAGTTGGTAAGGAAGAAAAGGAAAATTTATGTTTGTTCAAATTAAGGACAGAAAAGCGTAATGGTTTTTGCCCGCTTTTCAAATCGCTTTAAAATAAATATTGACCTGACAACGACAGGGGGGACCACAAGGCAGGCACATGAAAAGCTGCGGTTCATCAATCCAGTAATCCGGAATTTCCTAACCGCACTTTTATTCAAACTCTAATTCTACGGCATTTTCGCCAAGCATTTCCACAAGACCTGCGAGCAAATCATCAGTAGGCCTGATATACCATTGTACACCGAGTTTTATTAATGCCCGTCCCTGAGGACTGTCGTAATAAACGTGAATCGGCAAGGTCCCGCCACTATGCGGACCAATGACATCCTTAAACTGCTTGATAAAGTGCGGTGTAATTTGTTCCTGTTTTAAGCTGATGGCAAGGCTTTTGGCGTATCGACTGCGCGCTTCATCTAATGTCATCAGTTCGCGCACTGACATACGCAAACCTTGTGTAAAATCATCATGACTAACCTGACCAGACACAATCACCACGGCATCTTTTTGCAAATGCTCACCGTATTTTTCCAGCGCCTCGGCAAACAAGGTAATATCCAACTTGCCGGAACGGTCGTCTAGTGTGGCAATACCTAAACGGCTGCCTTTTTTAGTCACCGCAAAACGCGAATTAATGATTAGCCCGCTTGCGATGCTGACTTGCCCCCGATTATTCGGCATTAATTCTTTCAAACGGGTCGGGCTATAATGGGATAGCTCTTTTAAATAACGACTGATCGGGTGGCTACTTAAATACAGTCCGAGGGTCTCCCGTTCACCGTCAAGAATTTGTTTTTCCGTCCATTTCGGCGTGTTGGCATAGGCAATCTCCACATCCTCTGGGCTTTCAGTCAGCACACCGAACATATCCGCCTGCCCCATAGCTTCGTCTTTGGCATGTTGACTGGAGGCCTGCAAGGCATCTTCCAAATTTTTCGCCAACGCAGCACGGTGCGGACCAAGTTTATCGAAAGCACCTGATTTAATTAGACTTTCAAAAGTGCGGCGGTTGATTTGTTTTAAATCCACACGAGCACACAAGTCAAACAAATCTTTAAAGATACCGCCACTGTTGCGAGCCGAAATCAAGGCGGCAATCGGCCCTTCGCCTACACCTTTGATAGCACCTATTCCGTAAACAATTTCACCGCTGTCATTGACGCTAAAATGATGCTTACCTGTGTTAATATCAGGTGGCGCAACTTTTAAGCCCATACGCAAGCATTCGTCATATAAACCGACGATTTTATCGGTGTTGTCCATTTCCGAAGTCATTACCGCCGCCATAAATTCAGCAGGATAATGCGCTTTCAGCCACAGAGTTTGATAGGACACTAAAGCATAGGCAGCAGAGTGGGATTTGTTAAAACCATAACCGGCGAATTTTTCCACCAAATCAAAAATTTTCATCGCCAGTGTACCATCTACCCCTTTTTTCAACGCCCCTTCCTCAAACGTTGAACGTTGTGCCGCCATCTCCTCCGGTTTTTTCTTACCCATTGCACGACGTAATAAATCCGCACCGCCTAGCGTATATCCCGCCAGTTCTTGTGCAATTTGCATAACCTGTTCCTGATAAACGATTACGCCGTAAGTAGGCTCCAAAATCGGCTTTAGACTCTCATGTTGATATTCCGGATCGGGGTAAGCCACAGGCTCGTTGCCGTGTTTGCGATCAATAAAGTTCTGCACCATTCCGGATTCCAACGGTCCCGGACGAAACAATGCCACTAACGCGATAATATCTTCAAAACAATCCGGTTTTAGCCGTTTAATCAGATCTTTCATTCCACGCGATTCAAGCTGGAATACAGCCGTAGTCTCAGCTTTCAGCAATACATCAAAGGCTTTTTTATCGTCTAGCGGAATCGCAGCGATATCCACCGGTGCTTTGCCTTCTTTAGCGAGCCTGGTGTTAATCATATCCAGCGCCCATTTAATAATAGTGAGTGTGCGCAATCCTAAAAAGTCGAACTTAACTAAACCTGCGTATTCCACATCATTCTTATCAAAATGGGTCACAGGATGCAATCCTTCACTATCACAATAAAGCGGTGAAAAATCCGTAATCAATGTCGGAGAAATCACTACACCACCGGCATGCTTGCCTGCATTGCGTGTAACGCCCTCTAGCTTGCGTGCCATATCAATCAGCGCTTTAACTTCCTCATCACCGTCATAAATCACTTGTAATTGCGGTTCGGCATCAAACGCCTTGGCAAGCGTCATGCCCGGATCGGGCGGAATGAGTTTAGAAATGCGATCCACAAAGCCATAAGGATGTCCTAACACGCGCCCCACATCACGGATTACCGCCTTTGCCGCCATAGTTCCGAAAGTGATAATCTGCGACACGGCACCACGCCCGTAAGTTTCGGCAACGTGCTCGATCACTCGGTCGCGCCCATCCATACAGAAATCTACGTCAAAATCGGGCATTGAGACCCGCTCCGGATTAAGGAAACGTTCAAATAACAAATCAAATTCTAACGGATCCAGATCAGTGATTTTTAACGCATAAGCCACCAATGAACCGGCTCCCGAGCCACGCCCCGGCCCGACCGGAATATCGTTATCTTTCGACCATTGAATAAATTCCATTACGATCAAAAAATAACCGGGAAAGCCCATTTGGTTGATTACATCCAGCTCAATTTGCAGACGTTCATCATATTTCGCCCGATTTTCCGATCGCACTTTTTCATCGGGAAATAGAAAAACCAACCGTTCTTCCAAACCTTCACGCGCTTTTTTAACTAAAAACTCTTCGGTGCTTAACTCACCGGTAGGAAATTGCGGCAGGAAATATTCGCCCAATTTAATCGTTACGTTACAACGCTGAGCAATCAAGACCGTGTTTTCTAGGGCGGCAGGAATGTCGGCAAATAAGTCGCACATTTCCTGTTCGGAACGGAAATATTGCTGAACGGTGTAAAGTTTCGGGCGTTTCGGATCGTCTAAAGTATAGCCGTCGTGAATGGCAACACGGATCTCGTGCGCTTCAAAATCGTCCGACTGTAAAAAACAAACATCGTTAGTAGCCACTACGGGTAAACGATGCTTTTGGGCTAATTCAAGAACGGAACGAATATAACGCTCTTCTTCTGGATGACCGGTGCGGGATATACTTAAGTAGAAATGATCGGCAAAAAAATCTTGATAAAAACGGACCGCACTTTCGGCATTATCAAGATTATCTTTGAGTAACTGTTTACCCACATCGCCATTTCGTCCGCCCGACAGAATGATAATTCCTTCGCGATGTTCGACCAGCCATTGCTGATCGATGTACGGTAAATCTTGATAGCCGCGTTGATAAGCCTTTGAAAGCAAAAGGGTGATATTTTTATAACCGGCATTATTTTTCGCCAGTAAAGTTAATTCAAAATGTTCATCGCCACATAAGTCGCTTTTTACTAACACATCCGAACCGATAATCGGCTTAATGCCGGAAGACAAAGCTTCGCCATAAAAACGCACCAAGCCGCAGAAGTTGGTAAAATCGGTCAGTGCCATTGCCACCATTTCATTTTGCACGCAGGCTTTAACCAAAGGCTTGACTTTGGCAATACCATCAATCATTGAAAAATCACTGTGCACACGCAGGTGAACGAAACGGGGTGATGACATAAAATCCTTCTGAAAAACGCAAAAATCGGTGTAAACGTGCGGTCTATTTTAACGGGATTTTATAAATTGGTCGAGTTTTGCCGCATGTAGCTTTACGTTCTTGTGAACCGCGCCAAATAAAAACAAACTAAAGGCGTTTACGTTGGGTGACTACAATTTTATTTGATTCTGTGGTAGTCTTCTTCCCTTTCGGAGAAGGAACGTCCTTATCATTGTAATAATAAAATACCGACGGAGAACTCAATGATTAATCACATTAAAAACTTTTTTAAGCTTGAAGCTGCAAGTGGCATTTTGCTGTTTGCATTTGCCGTATTGGCGTTAGTGTTGGCTAATTCAGGATTAAAGGATATATATTTCAGTTTTTTAGATACGCCAATCAGTGTACGTCTAGGGGACTTTTCTATTGATAAACCATTGTTATTATGGGTAAACGATGGATTTATGGCGGTGTTTTTCACGCTAGTCGGAATGGAAGTAAAACGAGAGCTGTTTGAAGGTGCATTATCCAGTTATCAACGAGCTATTTTCCCGGCGATTGCGGCATTCGGCGGAATGCTTGTGCCGGCGGCAGTTTTTGCTCTCATTACGCATCAGCACAGTGAGTTAAATTCGGGGTGGGCGATCCCAATGGCAACGGATATTGCTTTTGCCTTGGGTATTGTGGCGTTACTCGGACAACGCGTACCAATGTCGCTGAAGATTTTTTTATTGGCACTGGCAATTATTGATGACTTGGGCGCAATTGTAGTGATCGCTATTTTCTTTTCCCACGACATTAGTATGACGGCTCTGATTATAGCCGTTATCGCCGTTATCTTCTTGTTTACCATGAACTATTTTAAAGTCACACAGATCTCCGCATATATGGTGGTCGGTCTGATTTTATGGGCTTCGGTGCTGAAATCCGGTGTACACGCCACATTGGCGGGGGTAATTATCGGTTTTGCCGTTCCGTTACACGGGCCGAATCACGAACGTCCGTTGCACGATTTTGAACATCATTTGGCCCCTTGGTGTTCCTATTTAATTCTGCCGCTGTTCGCCTTTTCCAATGCGGGCGTAACACTAAGTGAAGTGAACTTATCCAGTTTGCTGTCGCCGTTAACCTTAGGTATCACTCTTGGCTTGGTGGTTGGCAAAACTATCGGAGTATTCGGTTTCAGTTTCTTAGCAGTAAAATTCGGTGTTGCTAAATTGCCAAAACATGTGAATTTCAAACAAATCTTCGCCATGGCGGTAGTATGCGGTATCGGTTTTACTATGTCTATGTTCCTTGCCAGCCTTGCTTTCGGCAATGTAAACCAAGAATTAATGCTACTGTCACGGTTGGGAATTTTGCTCGGTTCGGGAATTTCTGCCGTAACAGGTTATTTCCTGTTGAAATACACCACGACACCAAGAACAATGTCATTAATGCCAAAATAAACACATTCCACCGCTTCAATATCACCAAAGTGCGGTCGGATTTTTCAGTGTTTTTTAAATTTAGCTCAGCCCTCGAATTTGAGGGCTGAATTTCTCGGATACATCATGTCACAACCGTTCAGATTTGCCGGTAATCCCCACAGCGCAGGCATACGCGGAACTCCACGCCCATTGGAAATTATAACCGCCTAGCCGACCGGTCACGTCCAGCACTTCACCGATAAAATATAACCCTTCGATTTTATTACTTTCCATAGTTTTTGATGAAATCTCACGCGTATCCACTCCCCCCATAGTCACTTCCGCGGTACGATAACCTTCTGTGCCATTTGGGTAAAATTGCCAACGGTGAATAAAATTATCCACTGCAAGCAGTTCCGCTTTACTCAGATTGGCGACGGTTTGATCCTTTAATAAACTTTGGGCAAACCAAAGCTCAACCAGTTTCTTCGGTAAATAGCGTGACAATACGGTTTTTAGCTGCTGTTTAGGCGAAGACTGACGACATTCTTCTACAATCTGACAAACAGAATGATAAGGCAATAAATCGATCTCAACACTTTCCCCGGGTTCCCAATAATTAGAAATCTGCAAAATTGCCGGACCTGACAATCCGCGATGAGTAAACAGCATTTGATGAGTAAAAGATTGATGATGAGAGGTGACGGTAACAGGCAATGAAACGCCCGAAAGTGCGGTCAGAAATTTCTCCGTTTCCCGAAAAGTGAACGGTACTAAAGCGGCTCGTGGCGGCACAACATTAATGCCAAACTGCTCGGCAAGCTGATAACCAAAGGGTGTTGCGCCCAAGGCCGGCATGGAAAGCCCACCACTGGCGATCACTAATGAACGGCAACTCCACTGTTGTGAAAACGCATGAATTTTAAACCGCACTTTTGCATCATTTTCAACTTGCTCAACTTGTTCGATCGGTTGACGTAACTGAATTTTCACGCCATATTTAGCACATTCCGCCGCCAGCATATCCACGATGTCCTGCGCGCCGTTATCACAAAAAAGCTGTCCGTCTTCCTTTTCGTGCCAAGCAATACCGTAATCGGCTACCAGCCCGATAAAATCCCACTGCGTAAATTGTGCCAGCGCGGATTTCACAAAATGTCGGTTTTCACTAAGATAGCATCCCGACGTAACATTCATATTGGTAAAATTACAAAAACCACCGCCTGACATCAGAATCTTACGCCCGATTTTTTTCCCGTTATCCAAAATCAGCACGCGTTTACCATATTTTCCAAGCTGCGCAGCACAAAATAACCCTGCAGCGCCCGCGCCGATAATAATGACGTCGGAATAATTGTCGTTCATTTGCTTAGCAACACCTCTGTAGTATGCCGTTTATTTACCCGCTATGTTGTGTTATTTATGGTTAATGATTAAGCATCATGCAATTAACTATTATAAGCAAAGGTTATTTAGCGTTGTTCAATTGCTCCGCCATATTCATACTCTGAATGATTTGACGACGGTTAATATCACTACGACCGCTATCAAGCAGTTGTTGCCAGAGACGCAGTGCACCGGCGTAATCGGTAGTCAGAAACGCATCGGAAGCTAACAGGGACACACTGGATACCTCGTTCGGATCTTGACTTAATGCATTATCAAGCAGTTGACGTACTTTAGGAGTAATTTTTTGCCCTGCCTGATAATAAAGCGCGGTTGCAGCCAACCCTAAAACATGCGGCTTACTGCCGAGCAGACCTTCCGCATTGGCATAAGCGCGTAGCGCATTTTCAAACTCGTTGCTCAATAAATAGGCTTGCCCAAGTTCAATCCAAGCTTCCGCATTATTCGGATCCTGACGCAATTTATTTTGCACGGAAAGAATATAGTCATCATTTTTTTCAACAGTTGTTGCCTCACTCCGTTTTTGTTGTGCTTCGGCAAAGTCTTGTAATCCCTGCTGCACGCTATCAAAACGGTTGAGAGAAAAATAATAAGTGATCGGGACTAGGCATAAAATTAGCCATAAACTAAGCGCAATTTTAGGCGAAAAATCAACCGCACTTTTAGCTGAAAAGCTTGGCTGTTGTTGTAATTGACGTTCATCGGCAAGTAAGCGTTGGCTCAATTCATCGGCTAATTCCGGTGAAGCAGTTTTTATTTGGCGTTGATATAAGGCGATATTGTGCTGTTGGCGATAGTTTTTCTGCCAATCAATATGTCGTCCACAAGGGATGAAAAGTAACAAGCCGATTGCGACAAAACAAGCTAACCCTATGAAAAATAATATCATCACTTTTGTTCTCTGTTATTCAACAAATTCTTTAACGCCTGCTGCTGTTCTGCATTAAGTGCGGTCGAAATTGGCGGTGTTTTTTCGCGACTGCGTAAATATCGCCACATTGCCGATGCTGCCAAAATTAGTAAAATAATCGGTAAGCACCAAAGTAATAAGGTCGTGTATTGAAACGGAGGGTTATACAACACAAAATTTCCAAAACGGGATGTCATCACTTCAATAATCTGCTCGTCCGTTTTGCCTTCATCAATCATTTTATATACTTCAATGCGCAAATCGTAAGCAATCGGCGAGTTGGATTCCACCAAATTTTGATTCTGACATTGCGGGCAACGCAAAGACTTTGCCAATGCCACTGCTCGAGTGCGCTCTTGTACATTTTTAAACTCGAACGTATCCACCATTTCGGCATGAGCAAAGACACCGACGAATAGCAGAAACCATAGGATCTTTTTCATTATTTTCTCAGTTTCTCCAATTCCGGTAGAAGTTCCCGCCGCCATACAGTTTTGTCAATTGCACCTGAATAACGGTACCGAATAACCCCATGTTCATCCACCAAATAGGTTTCAGGAGCACCATCCACCCCAAGTTGCATAGCCAGTTTGCCTTGGCTATCATCTACGACCAACAAAAACGGATTCCCCGATCTGTGCAAAAATTCTACCGCACTTTGCGCCTTATCCCGATAATTTAAACCGATGATTTTTACCCCTTGCCCTGCAAGTTCCATTAGGAACGGATGTTCCTCTTTGCAGTAATGACACCAACTGCCCCAAATGTTGATTAAATGAGGCTCTTTCGGTAAATCTTTGTTCGTTAAGATGTTACCCGGTATTAGCAGATTCGTCTGATAAAATTCCGGCACCGGTTTACCGATTAATGCTGAGGCCAATTTTTTGGGATCCTGTTGCAAACCGACAAGAAGTAATACACAAACGCCTAAAACTATTATCAAAGGGGAAAAGACAAGAAGTTTTTTCTTCATATTTCTACCTTCTTATTACGCAATCCAAGTGCGGCTAATAATGCACCGAGCGCCATCAACACACCGCCTAACCACAGCCAGCGAACAAAGGGCTTATAATGCAAGCGGAAAGTAAATTCCCCCGGAACCGTGTTTTGCCCCGTCAATTTGTCTCCCATTACAATATACAAATCGCCTAGCCAACCCCATTGTAGCCCGACCTCCGACATATTCATCGTACGCACATCATAATAACGACGTTCGGGGAAAAGTGCGGTCAGTTTTTTGCCGTTTTTATAAATCTCAAAATGCGCTTTTTCGGACGTGTAATTCGGACCTAGTTCATTTTGAAAACCCAAATAACGAAATTCATAGCCATTCAGCATTTGATTTTGATTCGGCTTCATACGCACGCCGATTTCCGAGCCGAAATAGCTTGACATCACTGCACCAATCACGACGACTGC
>CAJPST010000042.1 GCA_905373425.1 uncultured Mesocricetibacter sp. | reverse complement strand
GGATAAAACCGTGTTTATTTTCAATCAATCTTTCTAACTTCAAGTTTTCAGTATCAGCTAATGTAGCAATGACCTTTTCCGGTAGTAAAAAGGTAGCAATTAGGGCACCTAATGCAAAAACTCCGGAAACTATTTTTATAGAGGCTTTATTCAAACAAAACAGAGCCACAACTAAAGTAATTACTATAACGATAAGGTAGGTCTGCTGGGTGGTAAACACATCAAGTAAATAAAATCCGATAAAAATAGGTGCGATAGTGCAACCAACAACATTGGAGAAATACACGTTTGAAATTGCTGCTCCGGTTTTTTTATTTTCTGATCCCAAATGGTGAACAATAGGAAAGACTATTCCACGCACCCAAGCACATAAAAAGATGCTTAATACAGCATATAAAAAAATAGTACTAGGAGTCGATATTACAATTAAATAAATAGCAATAATATCAAAAAGTGCAGAAGCCAGAAAAACCTTTCCGATATAATCAATACTTGCTTTTCCCTCTTGGCATACCTGTTTTCCAACTAATGCTCCACAAGCAATACCTAATAAAAATAATGCTAACGTTAACGAAAAAGCTTGAGGTAATGAACCAGTTTGGAAGCTAAAAAGTCGAATCCAAATAACTTCAATACTTAAACTTAAAAAACCACCTAAAAACGATAACAACATTGCTTTTTTAGTCATTTTAGTTTCCCTTACTGCCATATTTAATAAAAACTACTATTGCAACAATATAATTAATAACCGCAGCTAAATAAATTACCTGAGTTAACGTTAAATAGTTAAATAATACCAATCCCGTTAATATACAAGCAGTTGCTGCACCTAATGTATTTGTGAAATACAACCAACCAATATTATTCCCAACATTATTAACATATTTATTTAAATGCTGGGTTAATAATGGCAACGTACTTCCCATTAAAAACGTCGGGAAAAGCAATAACACAAAATTAGCTAGTGCAACAGTCAGTACATTAGAATGAAGAAAGACCTCCTTCACAAATTCAATTAAGAAAGGGCTGGCAATGCCGAATGTGCCTATGCCAATTTCAGTTAATGCAAAAAACTGAATAATATGATTAGGAAAACGATCGGCAATACGTCCTCCGTAATAGGCTCCTACCCCTAATCCCGCCATAAATACGGAAATAATAATAGTGACTGATTCTAGATCAACCCCAAAAGCTGTAAATAACATTCTTTGCCAAGCTATCTGATAAATCAACGCGGCAATTCCTGATAAAAAGAAAACTGCTTTTATCGTTTTCAAACTATAACTAACCATTGGTTTCATCCTTAATTTAAATTAATATTTTGGTATCTCATCATCTTTTAATTCATCAAAAGGAACATATTTTTCAAAGTTAAATACTTTGATATTTTCATCATCTTTATCTGAAAAGAAATCATAATCCTTATTCAAATGTTTCGACTTGATTCCTAGCCATTGTGAAAAGCCATACATAAAATTAAATGCTGTTCTTTTAGTATTAACAACTTTTCTTTCCACATCATCGGAAGATACTTTCACAAAAGGAACTTCATAATTTTGTTTAAACTCAGCGCCATGATCTAAATTAACTGCATCTTTATCTTCCTTATCTGTATGGGATAAACCGTGATCAGAAAAATAGATCAGAGAATAACTTTCGTTTTGTTCTTTTAATAAATTAACAATCTTTTCAAGTAAATGGTCGGTCTTTAATATCGTATTTACATAACAAGATAAATTTTTATTTATAAACTCATATTTATTTTCATCCTTATTCAAGCGCTGACAAAATTTTTGATGAGAACCCATTAAATGTAATACATATAATCTAGATTGAGAATTTTTATTCTTAGATTCCTCACTCATTTTTTCTTTTAATACATCTACTAATTTCATATCATCCACATTGTCAGTATTGTATCCACCTTTTTTAGTAAAATAAGTAAAATCAGCACTCATTCCTAAGCGGCTGGCAATTGTATCAAACTTACCTATAACTCCTTGATTTGATAACCAGAAAGTTTTAATTTTTGCTGATTTTGCCAAGGTAATAATATTATATGAATAATCTTTCTTTCCATTTTCCTTATTTTTCATTTTTAAATATAAGGTGTTTAACAATGAGTGATAGGTAGCCGGTGCAGAGGAAACATATCCCAGATTAATATAGCCTTTAGTTAAATCAACAAAAGGACTGGTTTTTAATGTAAAACCATCGACAGACAAATAATCTCTTCGAGCACTTTCACCAATAACTAATACATAATTTCTATATTTTGGTGTCGCCGATTCTATAATCCAATCTGGGGCCAAGTTTTTAGCTGAATTAAGTTCTTCTTTTTCTACAAAATAATCATCTATGCTATTATAAATATTGGCATAGAAAGAAATTAAATTCATTGGACTGTTCGCTAATGTCCAACGTCCGTCAATATCATCATCATTGGAATGAAAATCCATATAATATTTGGTCGGAATCCAAACCATACAAAACAAGACGACCGCTGCCAAAATAAAATGTAGTATTTTTTGTTTCTTTTTATCTTCAGCACTTTCTTCATTATGTTTGTTATATTTTTTTAGCCGCATTAAAATAATAGCTGAAAACACATAAAGAAAAGGAAATGTAAAATCCGATAGTTTGAATTTTCCGATAAATTCTAAAGACTCATTTACATTTGTCTCAAAAACAGCAGCAATAATCCCTGAATTAAGAGAACCATGATATAGCGATATAGGATAATATAAAGATAAGCTGAATACGATAAAAATAATAAAAAAAGAAAAAATTCTCTCATTAAAAAAATATACTACACAAAATAATATAAATGTAGCCGCAAATCCGTAATACGTACCATCTTCTGGAGACATGGTCACCGTTAAAAAACTAAAAAACAATAACCAAATATAGAATATTCTTTTATTTAGATAAGATAAAAAGCGTTTAAACATATTTATATAACAGATCATTAAAATTGCGATGATCATATCATTATTGTCAAGTTTCTCACAATGCGATTTACTTAAATTTACGCAGAGCTTACTCTTTATTTACTCTACTTATAATCAAAACCCTTCAACCTAAATAAAAGATATGATTCTATTTAATTTCATAAATAAATCTTGCCCAACAAACAGGTAATTGATAACTATGCATGTCTCGGTTACAATGAATGATGAAGTCTTCTTATCCCCTTAAAAAAGAAATGCTCCCTATGAAAAAACACTCATCAAAATTTCTGCTCACCGGCTTTGCACTGACTTTAGCTGCTTGTAGTAGCGGTGGCGGCAGTAATAATGCTTCAAGCGCACAGACAAATAACACAGCAACAACAGAAACCGGCCAAAAACTCAACACACAGACTCCACCAAACTCTTCTGCTCAGACAAACAATAACGGAGGAACAAATGGAGCGGCTAATACAGCATCAACTGTAAATCCGACCAATTTAATTCATTCCGATCTTAGAGCCACTGCACAGATCGATAAATTCAAAGTAAAACCTGTTGCTGCAAACTTGGAGGCTCAAGTCCAAAAAGTTGTGGAAAACACAAATAAACTACGCGCTGAAAAAGGGCTAGCACCATTACGTTATGACGAAAAACTCTCTGCATTTGCTCAGCGCAGGGCAGAACAAATCGTTGGGCGCTTCAGCCATTCTTTGCCTGATAGCGAACTCTTAGTTAATTCAGAAGCTAAGGTCGGCGAAAACATTGCCGCCGGAGCTAATAATGCAGACACAACCGTCTTAGTTCAATGGCGCAACAGTAAAGGGCATTATGACAACTTAATGACACCAAACTATCAAACCATTGGGGTGGGAATTGTCTATGTACCAGGTAGTAGATTTACGTATTACTGGGTGCAACTGTTCAGCAACGATGGCGAGACTACCGGTAATTACTATTTCGATACATCCCCTAACGCCAAACAAAATCGTTTAGCTGCCGCAACAGCAAAATCAGAGCAAGCTTTGCCCGCGACTCAATGGTTAAAAGTTGATGGTGTGAATATTTCTCTACATGATGTAAGTGGTAACGGCAGCTGGCATCAAATTAATCATGGAAATCATGTTGGAACAGTAAACGGTTATACCGCCACCCGTTTCGGTGTAATAAAAAACGGCGCAGATCTTTATAAAGGCTTTTATCATGGCAACAACACCGAATATGTAAATATGCCGCAAACAGGTAGTGCAACTTATACTGGTAAGGCAGTTATCAGCGATGGTAGAAACGTGAACACCAATGTAGCTGCCCATATTCAAGCGAATTTCTCCGCCAAACAATTAGATGGTGCGTTAGTGGAAAATAATAATAAGCTGATGGATATCCACGCTACAATTAGAGGTACAAGCTTCTACAGTCAAGAAGGTGCTCCGGTTGCCACTCAAGGCGGCTTCTTCGGTACGAATGCTGATGAAGTAGGTGGTGTGTTTTATGAAGAAAGCACCTCAAAACGCGGTGCATTTGCAGCGAAAAAATAAAGAAAAAAACAACCGCACTTTTTATTTTATCGAATAATAAAGTGCGGTATTTTTTAACATTTTGAAATTGTTACTTTTTAATATTTAAAGTAATTATGTGATCTAACTCAAAAAACACAAAGGAATACAAGACAAAAAGAACATTTAACGTTATGATTAAGACATTATATCGTTACAAAAAGGAGTGATTGTTATGCAAATTTGGACACCGGAAATGTGGCAAGCAGCGTTAATCGGCTTAATTATAGGGTGGGTATTAGCCTATGTTTTGTTACGTTTAACCAAAGACTCGGTAAAAAAGCAAATTAAAACTGAAGCGGAATTACAGCAAGTTCAAACTGAATTGAACAACCAAAAGCAACAATTGGAAAAACATTTTGCAGAAAGTGCAGAACTGTTGAAAACCTTAGCGCAAGATTATCAAAAACTATACCGCCATTTGGCCACCTCCTCTACTCAATTTCTACCTGAATTGACTAATAACCCACTGTTTGAACAAAATCTAATTTCCGCTGAATCCTCAGAGAATACGGAAAATAATACCGAAAAAACGGAAGAAGATATAAAAGCGGAAAAAGACGCACCGCGTGATTACTCAGAAGGGTCTTCCGGTATACTAAAAGCAGAACGCTGATAGATTCAAACCTATTATCAAAAGAGGTTGAAAAAATAGCGTTGTATAAGGACAAACTTAATCCGGCAGTCTTAAAATATTGCGTCTGCCGGATAAATTTAAGTTCTTTTCAATCCCAATATTCTTCTCATCAAGTTATGTATCAAATAAGTCTTTTCCTTTTTCAGTTAGAAAATCCATTTGCTAAGGCAATTCAGATGCCCAATCGACCAACGAATTAAGTTACACTATAAAATACTTAAAACGCATAAAAAAATGACCGCACTTTTCCAAGATCAGGCTGAGAATATATGAAGAAACTACCACTTCATAATAAAAACGGTATAATACCCGCTGACTTTTTACTTTAATGAGACATTATAATGCCGATTAATTTTACACAGCTTTTTCAAGACAGCTGGAACTTTATTCGTAATCAACGTCAATTCATAATAACCTTTACTGTTGCGTTCTTTTTAATTTCCCTTGCAATTGATATGCTTGGAAGCGCATTGCTGGAACCTATCGTAACAATCCCCAATAAAGAAAATTTACCACCGGAACAATTACTCGCAACGATACTAGAAAAAACTGATATCACGCTGCTTTTTTTTATCAATATTATCAGTCAGATATTATTTATAACCGTATCAAGCTGGGGGATTTTGACGATCCATCACATCAGCTTGCGTAATAATTATACTTTAAGCCAAATATTCGGTATGACACTCAGCCGCCTTTTAGGGGTTTTATTACTGAATATTTTATTACTCTTCCCAATCATTATCGGTTTGGCAAATATTTGGGTTGCTCTAGCCCAGCAAACTTCACCGTCAATTTTTGCGGTGTTGGCAATGTTTTTCGGAATTTTTGTATCTATTCGTTTATGTCTTGCTCCGGTCGGTTATCTTATCGGAGATAAAGGGCTTTCCGAATCCATTTCCTTTATTTGGCTAAAAGGCGTGAAACGCACAACAGTATTATTCTTGTATTGTGTGTTGGTTTATTTTATTTTCCAACTAGTTGGGCAACAGCTTGCTTCTCTATCCGATAATTTAGTTTTCACCCTATTTGCCAATTTAGTGATTTCCTTTATCAATGCTTTTGCATTGGTATTTACTTATCGGTTCTATATTATTTTTACGCAAAAGGCTTATTAATGAAACAATTACTTGAATTTATTCCGCTGATTTTATTTTTTGCTGTATATAAATTGGTCGGTATTCGTGAAGCGGCAATTACATTAGTTATTGCAACAATCGCGCAAATGGTAATACTAAAATTGAAGTACGGTAAAATTGAAAAACAACAAATTATTATGGGAAGTGCGGTGGTTTTTTTTGGTATTTTAACCGCCTATTTTAATGAGCTTGAATTTCTAAAATGGAAAGTTACCATCGTTTATGCTCTTTTCGCACTGATTTTATTAATTAGCCAATATGCTTTTAAGAAACCGTTAATCAAGCAATTGCTCGGTAAAGAAATCGAATTACCGGAAGCCGTATGGAATAAACTAAATTTGGGCTGGGCCGGATTTTTTCTGCTCTGTATGCTGGTTAACATTTATATCAGCAACTATTTATCCAATGATATTTGGGTGGATTTCAAAACTTTCGGGATCATAGGAATGACTTTGATTGCCACTATCATCAGCGGTGGGTATATTTACCGTTATCTTCCGCAAGATAAAAACGAACAGGATAAGCTATGACAACATCAACTAAAAACGATACTAAAAGCAACATTGCCAGACAACCTGAAGGTGCATTAATTTTACGCACTTTAGCCATGCCGTCTGATACTAATGCTAACGGCGATATTTTCGGTGGTTGGATTATGTCACAGATGGATATGGGCGGTGCTATTCTAGCCAAAGAAATCGCCAAAGGACGTGTTGTGACTGTAGCCGTCGATAAAATTGTTTTTTTACGCCCTATCGCTGTCGGCGACGTAGTCTGCTGTTACGGTAAACTAACCGAGGTTGGTCGTACTTCAATGCAAGTCAAAGTGGAAGTATGGATTAAAAAAGTATATGAAGGTGTACGTGATCGTGTTTGTGTGACAGAAGCACTTTTTACTTACGTTGCTATTGATAAAGAAGGAAAGCCTCGCCCGGTACCGAAAGAAGATAATCCTGAATTGGAGCAAGCACTTACGCTACTTAATAAACCAAACTAATCGGAGAAAAACACCATGTACTATGTTATTTTTGCTCAGGATAAACCTAATACGCTTTCCCAGCGTCTCAGCGTACGCCCGCAACACTTAGCACGCCTGCAACAATTACAAGATGAAAATCGTTTACTGACTGCCGGCCCAAATCCCGCCATTGATGATGAAAATCCTGGAGATGCAGGCTTCACAGGTTCGACTGTTATCGCACAATTTGATTCTCTTGAAGAAGCGAAAATTTGGGCGAGCCAGGATCCCTATGTTGAGGCGGGCGTGTATGATGAAGTAATCGTTAAACCATTTAAGAAAGTATTTTAAATTTAGAAAAAAAGATACCGCTCTTTTCTAAGAGCGGTTTGAGTTATGCACCAGTACCCACAGTTCTAAAAAATAACACCCCGCCCAGCTGAGGTGTTATCTACAAATTACCCTTCCACTTTAAGCAACCAGCAATTATGAATACGTTGATTACGTTCAAAATCAAGCGGTAACGTTTTGGCTGAAATTTCCACCGCAGTTAATCCGATTTGTTCTAACGCGGTGAAATCCATCTTAAAACCACGTTTATTATTAGAGAAAATTATCGTCCCTTGCGGACGTAAAATACGTTTCAGGTTTGCCAGTAATTTAATATGATCGCGCTGTACATCCCAACTATCTTCCATTCTCTTAGAATTGGAAAAAGTCGGCGGATCAACAAAAATTAAGTCGAATTCGCGCTCACAACGTTCTAGCCATTGCAAACAATCTGCCTGAATCAATTTATGTTGCTTACCTTCGATATCATTTAAAATCAGATTTTGTTCCGCCCAATTCAAATACGTATTTGACATATCCACGGTAGTGGTTGATTTTGCACCGCCTAATGCTGCATGTACGGTTGCCGATCCCGTATAGGCGAATAAATTGAGAAAATCCTTATCTTTCGCCATTTCGCCTAGCATTCTGCGAGTCAATCGGTGATCAAGAAATAATCCTGTATCCAAATAGTCCGTCAGATTCACCCACAATTTTGCACCGTATTCATTCACATAAAAATATTCGCCCTTATTCGCCAGTTTTTCATACTGGTTCGCACCTTTTTGCTTCTCTCGAACCTTTAAGATGAGCTTATTGGTTTCCACACCAGTAACTGATAGTATCGCGCTTACGGCATCCAATAGGCGCTGACGCGCTTTGTTTTCATCAATATTTTTAGGGGCAGCATACTCCTGTACCACAATATGATCAGCATAACGATCCACCGCAAGATTATACTCAGGCAAATCCGCATCATATAATCGGTAAGCATCCAGCCCTTGTTGTTTAGCCCATTTTTCAATTTTCTTAATATTTTTTTGTAAACGATTAGCAAAATCTGCTGCTACTTCTATATTTTGCTGAAAAATAACAGAATTTTCTACCGCACTTGACTCATTTTGCTGACTCAAAGTGCGGTCAGAAATTTGATAGTTTTTTTGAACGCAATCAAGCGGACCGTTTTTTGCCTTAAATTGGCGGTGTGAACGCAAACGCAAACAATCCAATAAACCTTCTTCCGAACTAAATACGGAAACATTCCAACCGGCAAATTGCTGTTTTAAACGTTGTCCAAAGACTGAATAAAGCGCAATTAATGCAGGGGTCGTGCCGAGCCGTTCACCATATGGTGGGTTACAAATTACCGTCCCTTGCTGCTCCGGTGAGGGATTTTTCAAGGATGACACATCTCCCTGCTGAAAGACTATCAACTGCGCAACTCCCGCATTCTGCGCATTTTTTCGCGCTTTTTGTAACACTCGATGATCAAGGTCAAAACCATAAAAGTGCGGTCTATTTTTCACTTGTTTTTGCGTTTTGGTCTGTTTATGTGCTTCTGCCCGTGTTACCGCTTCCGATTTTACTTTATCCCATGCATCTTGATTATGCCCTTTCCAAAAATCAAATCCCCAATGCATTCGATGCAATTGCGGCGCAATATCGGCTTCCATTTGCGCTGCTTCAATTAACAGCGTACCTGAACCACACATCGGATCCACCAACGATGTGCCACGCAACCAGCCCGAGCGCAACACAATCACCGCTGCTAAAGTTTCGCGCAACGGCGCCTGCCCGCTATCCTCGCGATAACCTCGCTGATGTAGTGCCTCCCCGCTTAAATCCAAAGAAATTACCACATCCTCACGGTTCAAATAAACATGAATACGGATATCAGGATTGTCCTTATCTACATCAGGACGTGCTTTACCTTGGCGCTCAAAATAATCTACAATGGCATCTTTGACCCGCATTGCACCGAATTGCGTGTGGCGAATTTCTCGGTTCGTGCCGTTAAAATTCACTAAAAACGTCGTTCTTTCATCAAAATAATCAAACCAGGGTTGGCTAAGTACCAAGGAATACAAATCCAAATCGCTATACACTTTACCTGTAGCGATCGGCAATAAAATACGTGAACTCAAGCGCGACCATAGTAATGTGCGATATTGCGTTTCATCATCCGCCATAAAATACACGCCACCTTGTGTTACACGGCATTCTGTCGCGCCCAGTTCGCTCAATTCAACTTTTAATAATTCTTCAAAACCACGCGCAGTGGTGGCGAAAAGTTGTTTCATATTTTTCTCTGTATGTGAATAAATTTGGAGGGATTATAGCAGGCTTTAAGCATTAAAGTGCGCTTAAATTTAAAGACGTTTTCTGAACTATTATAACTAAGATGCGGTTTCATCTTAAGGAAACCGCATCTATAACCAAAATCTAAAGTTCATTTATAACAAAATAAGATTCGAAAAGTGCGCTCAAAATCGACCGCACTTTATTTATTATCTTATTTACTCAGACATTCCGCATAACTATCGGCGGTGAATTGAAGGAAATCAGCGTAAGCATTTTTCCCTAATGCAACTTTATCCCCCATCGGATCTAAGCGTCCAACGTGGACTCCTGTTCCTTTACTGAGAGTTTCAATTACTTTCGGTGTAAACTGCGGCTCAGTGAACAAGCAGCTTACTTTATGTTCGGCAATCTCTTCTTTAATCGTCGCCAATGTTTTTGCACCCGGCGCAACTAATGGATTGATAGTGAAATATCCTGTTTGTTTCAAGCCGTAAGCATCATTAAAATAACCATAGGCATCATGGAAAACATAAAAGCCTTTATTGCTAAATTTTGCCAATTGATTTTTAATTTTATCGCTTTGTGCAGTCAAAGTGCGGTCAAAATTTGCAAAATTTTGTGCAATGAGTTCTTTTTTATCAGGATATTGCTCACTCAATCTATCTGCTAGCTTTTGCGCAACCACTTTGCTGATCTCAGGCGAATACCAAACATGCCAGTTGATGCTAAGTTCATTGTGGTCATGATCGTGCTTATGCTCATGCTTGTGATCGTGGTCATGTTTATGCTCGTGCTCGTGATCGTGCTTGTGTTCATGGTCATGTTTGTGATCGTGATCATGTTTATGACCGTGGTCATGATCATGTCCATCATGATGGTGATGATGCTCCGCTTTTCCTAAAAACGGTTTAATTTCAGCAAACTCGGCGATAGTGATAACTTTTTTACTTTCTACCGAATCCACGGTCTTCTCTAGGAAACCGTCAATATCTTCACCAATCCAAAGGAGCAATTCAGCCGATTTCACCTTTTGTACATCACCGGGTTTGAGGCTGTAATCATGCGGTGAAGCACCCGGCGGCACGATAATCTCGGTTTCGGTGACACCATCAGCAATAGATGCAGCAATAAAGGCAAGAGGTTTAATTGAAGTAACTACATTTGCTTGAGCGATACCGGCCGCAGTAATCAGTGCACCAGCCAACAACGTTTTCTTAAATGTTTTTATGCAAGTCATTATATTTTCCTTATATTAAGAATATTAGAATCCTGTCGAAACGGATTCTAGATTAGCGCGTTTTAAGGAAAATTACCATCTTTTTTTTTGTCAAAAAAAAAGATTAATCAGTTTTAGCCAGTAGTTTATCAATTACCCGAGAGACTGCAAAAAAGCCAAAAGTAGCTGTAATCATTGTAGCTGCGCCAAAACCATTAGCACAATTCATTGTGGCAGATACAGTACATTCTCCCTCAGTTTGTGGAAAAATTAACGGTTGAGTAGAAAAAACACAGTCAATACCGAATTTCCGTTTCGGATTTTGACTGAAATTGTAATTCTTGCGTAAAACCGACCGCACTTTTGCCAATAACGGATCCTGAACGGTTTTACTTAAGTCGGCAATTCGGATTTGTGACGGATCCGTCTGTCCCCCTGCACCACCTATTGTGATCACTTTGATTTTATTGCGCTTGCAATAAGCAATTAGAGCCGCTTTAGTTTTCACATTGTCAATGGCATCAATCACATAATCATAATTTCGATTAAGGTATTCGGCTAAATTTTCGGCGGAAATAAAGTCATCGATGACCTGAACTTCACATTCAGAATTTATTAACTGTACCCGCTCTTTCATTACTTCGGTTTTCAGCTTACCTATATTGCCACTTAGTGCATGGATTTGGCGATTGATATTAGTGACACAAATATCGTCCATCTCAATTAATGTAAGTTTTCCAATACCCGAACGAGCCAAAGCCTCCACGGCCCATGATCCCACACCGCCTATTCCGATTACACAAATATGCGCCTGTCGTAAACGTTCGAGAGCCGAAGTACCGTATAAACGACCAATTCCACCGAAACGTTGTTCGTAACCATCAACCCGCGTCATTAACGCAGCACCCATACACGCCCGTAATGTTTGGACAATCCGGATATATGTCCTGCCTCATCGCCGATTCCACGATATAAATCAAAATGATGTCCGTTTACCGCGCCACCGACATCTAAGGCCACCATTAAATGTAGCTGGTGCTCTCCTGTCCAATTGCCATCATTATCAATTTGTGGTACTTCCATCAACAAAACACTACCCGACGGCACTAAATTGCGATCGGAAGCCACAGCTGCCATAGGCACTAAAGGAACGCCTGCAGAGCCTTTCACTTTGCCGTATGGATCATTTTTAAAGAATACATAGGAAGGATTACGTTCCAATAATCCCTGTAAGCGTGAAGGATTACGTTTTGCCCATTCACGGATAGCCTGAATAGACATTTTTTCTTTTTCAATTTCGCCGTCTTCTACTAATAAACGCCCGACACTAACGTATTTAAAACCGTTTTGTCCGGCATACGCAAAATAATTCAGATGACCGTCTCCGAAATCCACATAACCGCTCCCTTGTACACCAAGCAGAAAATTATCCAGCATCGAATCACTATACGCCAGTTCTAGACCTTTGCCTGCTAACGCGCCGGCATAAATCTGTGCGCGACTGAAGCGTTTTTGTTTTGGCATGGCATAAATCGGATGTTGATATTGCCCTTGTGCTGCACGACGAGCATGAATTACAGGTGAATAATAGCCGGTCATAAGTACATTTTGATAGCCGTCTTCTCCAGCCATAATCTGCGGGCGAATACCGTACTTTCCAAGTTCTTTAACATTTGCACCGGACAGTACCCATTGGCTGATTTTGTCGTAATTATCGGCAAACGCCAAATTAATTTTATCTGAATAATTACGCACATTAGAGAGTTGAGTTAGGAAATCGCCCTGATTAATCACCGCACTTTGATTATCAACCTGTGAAACAGAGGTAAAAAGTGCCGGATTATAAGAACGCCCTTTATACTTTGCACCGAATTTCTGTTTGTCAATATCACCGAATGACTGAGTAGCAGCCCCCCCTAGGTTACCGGTTTGTTGTTGCGGCTTGTCGGAGCTACAAGCAGCTAATAAAGCCACCGCAAGTAACGTTGCAGTTTTATAAATAATGTTGTGACTGAAGTGCATTAAAAATCCCATTTACTGTTCAAAAATTGAAAATGACATATGCTATCAAAAAA
>CAJPST010000041.1 GCA_905373425.1 uncultured Mesocricetibacter sp. | reverse complement strand
CATTACCACTGCCACCGGTTGCAGGATTAAATACATTACCCTCAATATGTGCAGGGCGTAAAGCCTGCTCTCCCTGTTCCTGTTGTTGAGTTGTAACATTAGGTACAGGCTGACTTGCCTGCGAATATACAGTAGTATTGGTTGTAACCGGATGTTGTGCAATCGGCGGTAAAACCGCAGGTTCATCAATATCACCAATACCGGTTGCAACAATAGTTACACGAATTTCATCTACCATTTCAGGTACTAATGTGGTACCTACGACCACGGTTGCTTCTTCAGAGGCGAAGGCTTTAATCGTATCGCCCACAGCATAAAATTCGTCTAATCCTAAATCCATACCTGCTGTTACATTAACAAGTACGCCTTTCGCACCAGACAAATCTACATCTTCCAACAGAGGACTTGCAACTGCCTCCTGAGCAGCTTTTTCAGCACGTCCGTCACTAGCCGCGCCCTGAGCGACACCGGCGCCCATCATTGCACGTCCCATTTCTGACATTACGGTACGAACGTCCGCAAAGTCAACGTTAATTAATCCTGGAGAAGTAATCATATCTGAAATGCCGGTCACTGCATTACATAAAATATTGTTTACCGCCGAAAAAGCATCTACTAATGTTGTACCTTTTCCTAACACTTTCAATAATTTTTCATTAGGAATGATGATTAAAGAATCAACATGTTTAGATAATTCTTTAACCCCTAATTCTGCAAACGCCATTCGTTTTTTACCTTCAAAGGAGAATGGTTTTGTGACCACCGCAACCGTCAAAATGCCCAATTCTTTTGCGATCTGAGCCACAATAGGAGCCGCTCCTGTACCAGTTCCACCACCCATACCGGCAGCAATAAATACCATATCTGCCCCTTCTAACATTGCACGGATTGCGTCTTGATCATCTTCGGCGGCTTTTCTACCCACATTCGGATTTGCACCGGCACCCAAGCCCTTGGTCGTTGCGGCACCAATTTGAACTGTCTGTTGCACCACACTTTTACGCAATGCTTGAGCATCGGTATTGACCGCATAGAAAATTATCTCACCATGTTCATCACTTGTAATGGAATGTTCACCGAGCAGTTCTCCTCCGTTTTTTACCATAGAAGATACCATATGGTTTACAGCATTACCGCCACCACCACCGACACCGACAACTTTTATCAGTGTACGACCTATTCCACCAATATCATAATCAACTGGTTCAAACATTTTTATTCTCCGTCAATGTTAGATTTTTCTAACATAAAAATTAATCTTAAATTTTTCCTATTGTAGATGAAAAATGAAAATTCTCAAAATTCTGACCGCACTTTATTGAAAAAATTTTTCAGACCTTTTGCTACTACACCGAAAACACTCTCTTCCGAACCATGACCAAGTCCGTATGAAACGGATTCATCCGTATTGAGATGACTGTATTGCAATAACCCTATTACAGTCGCATATTGCGGTTTATTTACATAATCGGTTAATCCTGTAATATTTAACGGATAACCAATTCGGACATGAGAACCAAAAATATTGGTTGCACACTTTACAATATCTTCCATTTGCGAACCACCACCGGTTAATACAATACCCGCAATAAGATCTTGCTTAATTCCTTCCATAGCCAATCGATGACGTAAATTTGCTAATTCATGTTCTACAACAGTAAGTAAATCGCTATAACAGCGAGAAGTTACGCTAACAATTTGTGCTTTAGTAAAAGTGCGCGCCGAACTGCCACCAAGGCCTGCAACTTCTACTTTCTTCTTTGAAAATTGCTCTGCCAATTCTGTAGGATTAATCGCACTTCCGTAGTGCATTTTAATGCTTTCCGCTTCATTGCGTGAAGTGGTAAGGCTCTGCGCGACAAAATCCGTCACACTATTACCGGCGTAAGGAATGACTTTACTGAAACGCAATGCACCGTTGGTATAAACCATAATATCCATGGTACCACCGCCGAAATCAATCATACAAACGCCCAGATCTTTTTCATCTTCCGTCAATACCGAATAACTGGATGCCAAACCGGAAAATACAACTTGATCAACGGTCAATCCACAACTTTCTACTGCTTTTTTCAGATTATTCAACCACGCCTGCTGGCAGCCTATCAAATGTGCCTGAGCGCCTAAACGTACACCTTGCAAGCCAAGTGGGTTTTTAATATTCTGTTGTTTGTCAACGGAATATTCCTGAGGAATGACGTGCAATAAAGATAATCCTTCCGGTAGTTTCACAGATCTTGCGGTATGCATTGCAAGATCAATTTCATCTTGGCTGACTTCACCTTCAGTAATCGGCACAAAACCGCTTTCATTCAGACTTTGAATATGCTCACTGGTAATCGCTAAGGTGACTGACATAATTTGACAATCCGCAACAGATTCCGCCGCCTCGATCGCACGTTGAATTGATGTCACTACGGCCGATAAATCAGTAATACTTCCTTTATCAATACCCTTAGAAGGGCAGCTACCCACGCCAATAACATTTACAACACCGTCAGGTAAAATTTCGCCGACAACGGCAACGATTTTGGTCGTCCCCACTTCCAAGCCAACTATGGTTTTTGGTTCTATAATTTTTGCCATCTTTATACTTTTCTGATTTTATTCATAAAATTATTTAATAAATTAATTCGTTTTGAGTTGATTTTAGTTATGAATTAATTCCTACTCCATCAATGTATATCAATAAAACTGACTGCCGCGCCGACTTTATAACGTAAATCCACATAATCGATCTGTTTATTCTCAGGCACTTCAATTTGCGAATAAATCGTGACAAAACGTTCAATTTTGGGTTTCCATTCCCCTCTTCCTAACTTCAACGTAATATTGTTATCCAACACGATTTCCCACGCCCCCCGCTCATCAATTGCAACGGACTTAAGGGTCATTCCCTTCACTTTCAATTCTTTATATATTTGATGCCAAGCCGCCAACACCGTTTCACTACGATAATCCGGCCCCGACAAACGCGGTAAATTGGCATTTTTTAATTTGTCTGACGGCAGTTGAAACACAACCCCTTCAGAGGAAAGATAATTATGCTGATTCCAAATCGCGACCGGTACATGTTCGGTAACGACAACGCTTAATCGGTCCGGCCAAATCTTACGCACAACAACACCTTTAATCCAAGGCATAGATTCAATTTGCTCACGCACCGATTTAATATCCTGTCCGAAAAAACCCTTTAATTCTCCCATTTTGAGAATAACTTCGCGAATATCATTATTTGTAGTAAAGCGTGGCGAACCTAATAATGCAAAGGAACTAATCGGTTTTGAATCTAATTTTTCCAGTCCGGTTTGCCAATTTGCATAGGCGTAATAAAACACGGCGGCGCATAATATCACAAAAACTGGTCTGATCTGTATAATTATTTTTGCTTTCGTTCCTGCCGGTTTAAAACTTTTTGGCGTTATTTTGCGTTCAATTGCCGCCATCAAACACTTAACTCCAGAATTTTCTCTACTAATTTTTCAAAAGTATAACCGACCGTAGCCGCCGATTTGGGGAATAAACTGTGGTTTGTCATTCCAGGCGTAGTATTAACTTCCACTAAACGAAATTCACCTTTACTATCAGTCATAACATCAATACGGCTCCAGCCTCGACAACCTACCGCATCATAAGCCGCCTTAACCAGTCTGTGTAATTCTTCTTCGCGCGCTTTACTCAGCGGCGCAGGACAGATATATTGTGTATTATCAGAAATATATTTTGCATGGTAATCATAGAACTCCCCATCCGGAATAATCTGCACTGCGGGTAATACCTGATTATCAAGCACCGGAACCGTCATTTCGACGCCGGAGAGCCATTCTTCGATCAGCACGGTATCATCACATTCCAACGCTGTCTCAACCGCTACCGTTAATTCTTCTACTGCGTTCACTTTGGTTAAACCGACACTGGAACCTTCACGTGATGGCTTAACCATTAACGGTAGACCTAAACGTTCGACAATTTTGCTTGGGTTTAGTTCTGTGACATTTTCTTTCGTCACAATTTCCATTTCGGCAATCGGTAAGCCGAAACCTTTCCATAACATTTTGGTGCGCATTTTATCCATTGTCAGCGCAGAAGTCATAACATCACAACCTGTGTAAGGTAAGCCGATTTGTTCCAATGCTCCTTGAATTATACCGTCCTCTCCACCACGACCATGCAGAATATTAAACGCCCGCTCAAATCCCTGCTGCTTTAACTCCAATACAGGCACTTCTTTCGGATCAACCGGATGCGCATCATACCCTTGTGTACGCAATGCATTTAATACCGCATTTCCGGAATTAAGCGAAACTTCCCGTTCGGCAGAAGTTCCGCCCATTAACACGGCAATTTTTTGTTGTTTCAATGGTTTCATTTTATCTTCCAATCTATTGTTCTACTGCTTCATCACTTAATTTGGCTACAAAGTGCGGTCAAAAAATGTTGCGTTTTCTAACCGCACTTTTAGAATTTATCGCGTTAAGAATTTGTCCATAATTCAACCAAGTTACGCGACAACTTACTCACATTTCCTGCGCCTTGGGCTAAAATCAAATCGCCGTCTTGTAATACTTGATCCATAATATCGGGTAATTGAGCATGATCGGCGACAAAAATCGGATCCACTTTGCCTAAATTACGAATCGAACGCGCTAAAGAACGACCATCCGCACCTTGAATCGGCGCTTCACCCGCCGCATATACATCCAATAAGATAAGCACATCAACCTGCGACAATACTTGTACAAAATCATCAAAAAGATCGCGTGTTCTAGAATAACGGTGCGGTTGGAAAATCATCACAATCCGTTTACTTTCCCAACCTTGCCGCGCAGCCTGAATGGTAACATTGACTTCCGTCGGGTGATGTCCATAATCATCAACCAACATCACTTTACCATTCGGACGAATAAATTCGCCCAGTTGATCAAAGCGACGCCCTGCACCTTGGAAATCTGCCAATGCAGCCAAAATCGCTTCGTCTCCAATACCTTCTTCTTTTGCCACTGCCAAAGCTGCTGTAGCATTTAACGCATTATGTTTTCCAGGCACATTAAGCAAAACGTCTAGTCGTTTACCGCTCGGCGTAACCACGGTGTAATGTCCTTGGAATCCGGTTTGCTCGTAATTTTCAATACGATAATCGGCATTTTCGGAAAAACCGTAAGTGATCACCTGCCGCCCGACTTGAGACATTAATTCACACAGAACAGGATCATCTGCGCACATAACCGCTAAACCGTAAAACGGTAAGTTATGTAGGAAATTCACATAAGTTCTTTTCATTTCCTCAAAATCACCGTGATAAGTTTCCATATGATCAGGTTCAATATTTGTTACTACCGACACCATAGGCTGCAAATGTAAGAATGACGCATCACTTTCATCCGCCTCTGCAATCAAATAACGACTACAGCCTAGATAAGCGTTAGTTCCCGCCGATTTGACCAATCCTCCATTTACAAATGTCGGATCCAATCCAGCCTGCGTATAAATCATTGAGATCATTGCTGTTGTTGTAGTTTTGCCGTGTGTTCCGGCAATAGCTATACCATGACGAAAACGCATTAACTCTGCCAGCATTTGTGCCCGCTGAATAACAGGGATTCGTTTCTCACGCGCAGTCTGAACTTCTACGTTATCTTCTTTTATAGCGCTAGAAACCACTACTACATTAGCATTCTCAATATTGCCCGCTTCATGAGAAAAGTAAATTTTTGCTCCCAGAGAAATTAAACGATTTGTAACCGCACTTTCAGATATATCCGAGCCTGTTACAATATAACCCTCGTTTAATAGCACCTCGGCAATACCCCCCATTCCCGCACCGCCAATGCCCACGAAATGTATCTGTTTCACCCTGCGCATCCCGGGCACAGTTTGTCTTATTTTTTCCTGTCTTGCTTTCATGTTTTATCCTTTAAATCTGAATTCTCGGGTTTGACATGTTATTGCAAAAACGCTGAAAATTTTCACCGCACTTTAACTGCACGATAAAAACAGATTATTTTGCGTTTTCAATAATCACTTCGGCTACCCGTTGCGCCGCTTTCGGAGCTGACATCTGTTTGGCTTTAACCGCCATTTCCAATAATTTGGAACGATCTAGTTCATTTAACAGATTAACTAAAACCTCCGCATTTAATTCCGACTGTTGCACAATTTTTGCTGCTCCCACATCAGCCAAATACTTAGCATTTAAATACTGCTGCTGATCCTTATGTTGAAACGGCACAAAAATCGCCGGGGTTCCCACAGCTGCCAGTTCGCACACCGTTAATGAGCCCGAACGACAAATTACAATATCCGCCCAGGCATAGGCCTCAGCCATATCATCAATAAATTCGGTTATGTGAAAATCAGCTTCCGACGGATAAAGTGCGGTCACTTTTTCTACATTTTTGGCACCGACTTGATGGCGTACTTCCAATTTCTCCACAAGGCGTTTAACCACCTCCGGGATCACCTGGTTTAATACTTGAGCTCCTTGGCTTCCGCCAACAACCAATAAGCGTAACTTACCGGAACGTTCTGCAAAACGCTGTTCAGGAGCAGGCATTGCAAATAAATCTTCCCGCACCGGATTGCCGACCGTTTCGGTATTCGGAAACGCCATTGGGAAGGCCTGCAAGACGCGGGTAGCAATTTTTGCTAAATATACGTTGGTTAATCCGGCAACTGCATTTTGTTCGTGTAATATTACAGGAACACCACTCCATTTTGCCGCAATACCTCCCGGCCCCGAAACATAGCCTCCCATTCCTAATACTGCGTTAGGTTTTTGTTCCCGAATAATTTTTTTAGCCTGCAAAACAGCCCTAAAAACCGCAAATGGCGCTTTTAACAAAGCTAAAATGCCTTTACCACGCACTCCTGAAATTTGAATAAATTCAATAGGAATACCATGCTTCGGTACAAGTTGGGCTTCCATACGATCTTTCGTACCGAGCCAACAGATTTCCCAGCCTAATTTCTGTAAATATTGGGCCACAGCAATGGCCGGGAAAACGTGTCCCCCCGTTCCACCTGCCATTATTAATAATTTCTTTTTATTCTCTGCCACAAAGTTATCCTTTATTATTCTTCTTTTTAAATGATGTACTTGTTAATCGTCTTTCAATCGCGCATGACCGCCACGCATCAAACGATTTTCATGATCTATACGCAATAACACGGAAATACTGATTGCCATAATAACTAAACTGGAACCGCCATAGCTAATTAAAGGAAAAGTTAAACCTTTAGTAGGAAGCAATCCCATCGCCATTCCTAGATTCACGAAACCTTGGAAGAAAACCCAAAAACTAATCCCTAAAGCAAAAAAACCTTTAAAACGCTGTTCCAAAACCAGCGCTTCACGCCCGATTTTCATTGCACGAAATACTAATAAGCCAAGTAACAAAACAATAAAAAGAATACCGATGAAGCCAAACTCTTCTCCCACTACGGCCATTACAAAATCCGTATGTGCTTCAGGCAAATATTCTAATTTTAAAATGGAATTACCCAAACCTTCGCCACTGAACTCGCCACGTCCGAATGCCATGAGAGAGTTGGATAACTGGTAACCGGAACCAAGCGGATCTTTAAACGGCTCTAAAAAGCCTGTAATCCGCTTTAAACGGTAAGCCGAGGTAAGTACCAAGACGATAAATAGAAAGATCCCTATCCCAAGCAAACCAATAAACTGCCAAATGTGTGCCCCCACAATAAAAAGCATTCCGAAAGTAATTACAAATAGTACCACCGTACTACCCAAATCAGGCTGAAAAAGCAAAAACAGCCCGAATACCGTAACTACTATAAAAGGCTTTACCGCACTCAATTTTCGGCTACGTACTTCATCATAGCGCCGAGTAAAATAACCTGCCAAAAAACAGATTAACGCAAGTTTAGCAAATTCCGCAGGCTGAAAATTAAAAACGACTATGGGAATCCACCGTCTCGCACCATTCACTTCACGCCCAATACCGGGTACTGCCACTAAAGCCAGTAGAGCTAAAGCAATAAAAAAAATGCGCCAATGCCATTTTTCCCACTTATCCATCGGTACTTGCAAAAAGTAATAGCAAGCCCCCATTGAGATCAGAACATAAAATGCATCGCGTTTGGCAAAATAAAACGGATCGTTAAACAGGCGGGTTCCTACCGGAATGGAAGCGGAAGTTACCATAATAAAACCGATACACAACAGCACAATAAACAACCATACCAAAGCACGATCATAAAGCAAGCTACTCGGCGTCAGGGTTGTCCAACGAGTGCAACTTTGTTTTATTCTGCCCAGTAATTCCATTCCGTCCCCTAACGACTTAATTGTGCCAAGCGGGCAAATTCTTCACCGCGCTTTTCAAAAGATACGAATTGATCCAAGCTCGCACAAGCAGGCGATAACAAAACCATATCGCCGTTTTTTAAACTCGGTCGTAATGCTTCAATAGCTTGTTCCATTGTGTCAAATAATTGACTTTGAGCGGATAATGCAGCCAGTTGTCTGCCATCTTGACCGAAGCAATAACAAAAAATTTCAGGTTTATTGATCAATTCCGCTAATTCGGAAAAATCCGTCCCTTTTCCATCGCCACCGAGTAACAAATGTAATCTGCCTTCTAAGTGCAATCCTGTTAACGCTGCGACCGTGCTACCAACATTAGTAGCTTTGGAATCGTTTATCCAACGAATACCATCGGCATGATGAACCAGTTGGAAACGATGCTCTAAGCCCGTAAAAGTACGAAGTGCGGTCAAAATTCCATGAGTTTTTACTCCTGCCGCTTGCGCCAATGCCGTTGCCGCCAAAGCATTCATATAATTATGTCGGCCAACCAATTTCATTTCATCACAAGGCAGAAGTATTTCGCCTTCTGCCATTAAATACAATCTACCGTTTTCACTTTTTAATTGATAATCGGCATTATCCTCGCCAAAACTCAGTTGTACCTGCGCACTTTGTTGACCATCCTCTTTACTGAGCGGATCTTGTGCGTTCACAATTGCCGTATGGCAATTTGCATAAATCCGTAATTTTGCCTGACGATAATCTTCCAAGTTCGTATAACGGTTCATATGATCTTCAGTCACATTTAATACCGTTGCCACCTTCGCTTTCAGACTATAGGTAGTTTCCAACTGAAAGCTTGATAATTCGAGCACATAAAGATCATAATCTTGTTCTAATAAAGACAATGCCGGAATGCCAATATTACCGCCCATTCCAACTTTCAGCCCATCCGCTTTCGCCATTTCAGTGACTAATGTAGTGACAGTGCTTTTGCCGTTAGAGCCTGTAATTGCGATAATCGGTTTATTCAGTGCATTGGCTTCACGACAGAACAATTCAATATCGCCGACCACTTCGACACCGCAACGAAGTGCGGTCTGAATTTCGGGTGTTTTCACCGCCAATCCCGGGCTGATAACAATCATATCGCTTTGTAAAAGCCAATCTTGATTTAATTCGCCCGTATGCAATGGAACGTTTTTTGCCAATTGTGCGACACCTGATGGATTGGTGCGAGTATCAATTACGCGTACATTCGCTTGCTTTTTCAAGAGAAAATCCACGCAAGATAATCCGGTTTTGCCTAGTCCAATGACGCTGATTTTTTTGTTTTTGTAGTCCATATGTCATTTCCTAGCGCAATTTAAGTGTCACTAGACCCATTAATACCAACATTAAAGAAATAATCCAGAAACGAATAATCACTCGTGGCTCAGGCCAGCCTTTTAGCTCGTAATGATGATGAATCGGTGCCATGCGGAAAATTCGTTTTTTACGTAATTTGTAAGAGCCGACCTGCAACATTACCGACAAGGTTTCCATCACAAATACCCCGCCCATAATGAACAGCAAAAACTCCTGACGAACCAAAACTGCCACAACACCTAAAGCCCCACCTAATGCCAATGAACCGACATCACCCATAAAAACTTGTGCCGGGTAAGTGTTAAACCACAAAAAACCGAGTCCGGCACCCACAATTGAGGTACAAAAAATCACCAATTCGGAACTAAACTTAAGATGAGGGATATACAAATATTTTGCCCATTCAACATTACCTGTAGCCCATGCAATTAACGCAAAAGCACCGGCAACAAAAACCGTCGGCATAATTGCCAACCCGTCCAAGCCGTCGGTAAAATTCACAGCATTACTGGTGCCGACAATAACAAAGTATGCTAATACGATATAAAATAAGCCAAGCTGAGGCATAATATCTTTAAAAAACGGTACCACCAAACGTGTTGCGTCGGTATCTTTCCCCACGGCATACATTCCAAAAATACCGACCAGTGCAATCACGGATAACCAAAAATATTTCCAACGTCCGATTAAACCATCGGTATTTTTACGCGTAATCTTACGATAATCATCGACAAATCCTACTGCGCCATAGCCCAATAAAATGAACAGACTAAACCAAATATACGGGTTAGTCAGATTAGTCCACAATAATGTACTAAGCGTAATTGCGAACAGAATCATCACTCCACCCATAGTTGGCGTACCGCGTTTACTGAAGTGGCTTTCCGGTCCGTCATGGCGGACTTCCTGACCGAATTTTAATAATTGTAAACGACGAATAACCGACGGTCCGATCCATAATGAAACAATCAATGCGGTCAATAGTGCCATTGTCGCACGCACCGAAATATAAGAAACCACATTAAAACCGCTAATATATTGCTGTAAATATTCTGCCAGCCAGACTAACATACGAAATTATCCTTTAATGAATTGATCACATCTTCCATCTTCATTCGCCGAGATCCCTTAGCTAATAACACAACTTCCCGGTTGCCTTTTAGTTTTTGCTCAATAAGTGCGCTCAGTTTTTTTGTCATTTTTATCTTATCGTTAAAATGTTTTCCGCCACAGGCTGCCGAAATCACCTTGCTTTCGTCACCGAAGCTCACAACAAAATCCAACTTTGCATTTTTTGCAAAATCCGCCACTTGTTGGTGGCAAAGCTGACTATTTTCTCCTAATTCGGCCATATCGCCAACAACTAAAATGCGAAAAGCCGAATATTTTTGCAAAACATTAATAGCCGACTGTAAAGAATCCACGTTGGCATTATAAGTATCGTCCAATAGCAGCAAATTTTCACAAGGTTGAATCGGAAATAAACGCCCTTTCACCTGCATCTTTTGTTCCAGTCCACGTTTTACTTCTTGCAAATTCGCCCCGACACTCATTGCTAATGCAGTGGCCGCCAATGCATTAGCAATATTATGCTCCCCTAAATAAGGTAAACAGATCTCAATCCAGCCCTTTGGAGTATGCAAAATAAAACGGGAACCCGTTTCGGTAAATTGAATACTATCGGCGTAATAATCCGCTTGCGAATTGATTATGGAAAAAGACCGCACTTTCCGTGTCCCAATCTCTTCCTGCCATAATTCCGGATAACAACAATCCAAATTCATGATCGCCGTACCGAAAGCATTCAATCCGCGATAAATCTCACCTTTCGCTCTCGCGACTCCATCAATACTACCAAATCCTTCCAAATGCGCTGCCGCAACATTATTCACCAAGGCTACATTGGGGCAGACTAAATTTGTTGTATACGCGATTTCGCCCAAGTGATTTGCGCCCAATTCAATAACGGCAAATTTATGTTTTTCAGTTAAGCGTAATAAAGTTAGTGGCACCCCGATATCGTTATTAAAATTGCCTTGGGTAAATAAAACATCGTCAAAATGCACCGCACTTTGCTGTAAAATAGCGGCCGTCATTTCCTTTACGGTAGTTTTGCCCGATGAACCTGTCATTGCTACGGTTAACGGGTTAATTTTTGCTTTCAGCCATTTTGCCAGTTGCCCTAAGGCTAAACGGGTGTCCGGTACTACAATTTGTGGCACATGAATTTCACACTCATGCTCTACTACCACAGCAACACAACCTTGCTCTAGCGCATTTTGTAAATAATCATGCGCATCAAAATTTTCTCCTTTTAAGGCGAAGAATAAGCCGTTTGGAGTACTTTGGCGCGTATCCGTGCTGATATTTTCCACATCTACGTTTTCATCACCGAGCAATTTGCCGTTAAGAATTTCATTAATCTGTTTAATATTGAGTTTAATCATTTTTATTTTTTCTAATCTGCAATTCGTATAAAGAAATTTGTTTTACAATCGCATAACTGCTTGTCGTAAATAGCTTATAAGCCGAAACCTTTTTTTCATTATATTTCAAGCTAAATCGCATCTTTCCAAGCCTGTAACATTGTCGGTTGAACAAAACCTTTTGTTTGTCCCAACTCAATAATTATGTTTTGCAAAGAGTGGGCTAGTTCTTTTTGTCCCAAAAGAGATAAACTTTTCATTATCCTAATTAAGCGTAATTGATTGTGTCCGCCACGTTTTAACCAAATATAATCCTTAGGATTCAAATTGTCCTGCGGTAAAATCTGCTCATTTAAACGATACAATCCGAAGAAATCCAACATTAAATCCAACGAATGTAATAAATTTTGCTGAACTGCCTGATCGTTAATACAATTTTGGCAAATTTCTTCTGTTAAGACGGGAGCGTGAGGATTGGCTTTGGAACGGGTATCCAATGGAAAAATCCACTGAATATAATTATGAGTATGTTCTAACCAGAATTTATCTAATGCCCAAATATCTTTGATGTGGCGTCCTTTGTGATCAGGACCTGTGCCTTTGAGAAAAGGAATAAGCCGACCGATACCTAAATATTTCTTCACCACTTCTTGATCGGAGAAGTAATGCTTTGTCGTGCCGATAATTTGGTAATCTTCGTGGCCTTTTCCTGCAATCAAAATCACATCGTTTTCGACCGCACTTTTGATGGCGGTTTGAATTGCCTGCTCACGATTATGGATAACTTGCACCGCTTGAGGGCGAGTAAAACCGGCTATTATATCCGCCATAATTTTTTTATTATCTTCCGTACGCGGATTGTCATCGGTAGCAATAACGCAATCCGCAAATTGTTCGGCAATTTTGGCCATCAACGGGCGCTTACCCGCATCGCGATCTCCTCCACAACCAAATACACACCACAGTTTACCATCGCAATGCACACGTGCGGCTTGCAAGGCTTTCTCCAACGCATCAGGTGTGTGGGCGTAGTCAACGATAGTTGTCGGTTTATTCGGCGCATTGAGCATTTCCATCCGACCGCATACGCCATTGAGTTGCGAAACGGTTTGCAATAAATCCGCCAATGGATAGCCCAAGGATAATAA